>PFKD01000162.1:1164-7317 GCA_002784125.1 Flexibacter sp. CG_4_10_14_3_um_filter_32_15 | reverse complement strand
GCTTGATTTGCTTTAAACGAGTACAATTTTTTTTTCGTGCGTTTACCCTAATAATTTTTAATTCAAAGGGTTGATTTTCAGTTGTTTAAGCATAATTAGTAATCTTTTTATAAAAAAATACAGCAACATACAATTAGGACTTTCGCAAATGTAAAAACATACAAAATTTTATTCTGTGCAAAGGTCGTTTTTTCTATAGCGAAGGGTTTGCAAACCCTTCGCTATGGAAAAAACAAAACTATATTTTGTTGTAAAACATATTTGCGAAAGTCCTAACAATAAAGATTGACAGTATTTGGTTTTGTACCGATTACCGATTACCGATTACTGATTCTTTCAGTTTTTCTTTTTTATATATAGGAATCAGAAAACCCACTTCAAAAAGTATATCTCTAGTTTGGATAGTTCGTTCGGGGTTGGCTAAATATCTATTTGTAGTATAATCAAATGAGTTGATATTATTTAGTCCATGTCGATATCTAATTGAAGTTTGAATGCTTACATTTTGTAAATTAAGAGAAGGGTTTATTCCTATTATTGCACCATAATTTAATTTTTCAAACTGTTTGTTTGAATCTACGTCATAATTCAAACCTATACGTGTATTAGGAGCTACTACTTTTCCAAAAGACCTATACAGACGAGCAGCCGAAACTCCTGCTTCTGCCGAAACTGAAAATTTCTTGGTAATGGCATAAGAGTATATTCCCATCAGATTGAGGTCAAAAGTAGAAATACTATAATCTACTGTTCCCTGCAAAAGAGCTATTCTATATAATGTATTATTACTTCTATAGCGTCCAAAACCAAACTCTGGCTGGATACTAAAATGCGAATTTATTCTATAATTAGTAAAAATAGTCAGAACTGAACCTAAACTGGGAGCATTTTTATCATTTTCTTCAGGGTTAGTTATTTCAAATTGCCCATTGGTAATTCCTCCACGAAAACCAATACTAAAATTACTTTGTATTTTCTTTGGTAATAAGGTAGAATCTAAAGAGTTGAAAGCATTTATTTGTAGTGAATCATTGGTACTAGTAGTTTGAGATTGACAAAAGACGAAAGAATTGAAAAATAAATTAATCAAAATCTCAATTAAGAATAAAAATAATATAAAAGGAGTTTTTTTATATAAATGCTTGATAAATAAGCTATTAGGGTGGCTTTTTAAAGAAACGTGGAGCATAAGAATTGAATTTTCTGAAAAGAATAAGAAGAGTTTTGAAAAAAATTTCGATTTTTTTTAAATAAATGCAACCTTTTTTAAGGGTTGTTGGGTCTTACTAGTATAACAAACAGTTCACTTGTTGCAAAGCTACTACTTTAGTAAGAAACGAATCAAAAAATTGTAAAGTTTAGAGTAAAAATTCATTTAAAATTAGTCCTTTTTTAAAATAAAATCGAAAATGAGCTAAATTAATTGAAAATACTTTAAATAATTTCTACAAAACACTTTGTAAGTTTCAAAACTAATATATACCTTTGCATTCACAAGTGTAAACTACTAAGTGCGCAAAAAATTGATAATTCAATTACACTAAACTCTATTGTTCCATGAACAAAAATCTTTTTATTTATTCATTCAAGTACCTTGCTGTTTTATTGGCATTGGTTACTTTCTCTTCTTGTGAGCGTGATGAATTCACACAACAAGATGCATTTGATTTGCAACAAGCACAACTTGATGCACAAGCTGCTCGTGAGCAAGCTGCTTTAGCTGCTCAAGACGAACGTGTTATGAACATGGCTATGTTCCGTCGCAGCATGGATTCACTTACTCGCCTAAACTCTGGTGGTAAAGTATTCTATACTGTAAACGTTGTACCTGGTGGTTCTTCTGCCTTCTCTTCTGGACGTTTCGAAGAGGTTGAAGGTCTTGACGGTGCTACTGTTACTGTATCTCAATTAGGTGGTGCAGTTGTAGAGCAAAAAACTACTGTAGCTGGTATTGCTTCATTCGAAATGTACAGTGGCGAAGTTACTGTAAACGTTGAAGCTCCTAACCACACAGACTTAAACTACACAGCTAACCTTACTCCAGACGGTGGTGTTCCTAACGGTTCACTTATCTATGTTGGTAATGTTGTTCCTGTATTTGATGATCCTAATAATCCTTCTGCTGAAGCATTAGCTGGTGATACTTTTGCAACAGTTAGTGGTCTTGCTTTTGCTGAACTTGATATTACTTTTGGTAACAACGTTGAAGAAGCTGTTCCAAATGATACTAAGGTTCGTGCTTTCATTGATGTAGCTAACCCTGCATTCAAAACTAAGTATATCGACCAAGCTAACGACGAAGGTGTAAACAATGGTGGACAACCTACTCGTTCTGGTTTCATTCAAAGATTTGCTTACGAAGAAGCTGCTTCTACAACAGGTACTACTGTTGCTGAGCCAGTTGGTAATAATAATGCTACTGACTTCCCTGAAGAAGGTGGTGCATATAGCATCTCAATTGGTGCTACTGCTTCGGGTCTTCCTATCACAATGAAATTTGATGATTTCGCAGCACAACGTACTTATTTCTTTGGTGGTGCAGGTTCTGACTTAGACCAAGGTGGTGGAGCTAATAGTCCATTCGGAATTGGTTCTAAGCGTTTTGTTTATACTCAAAATACACAAGGTGCTGCTAACCAAGCTACTGGTGGTGCTAACGGCCCTGGTGATGCAGCTCCAACTTCAATTGGATTTGTAGGTGACCAAGATATCTTTAGTGCTTTCCTTCGTGTAAACTTTAGCTTAGTTACTAATGAAGCTACTGCTACTGCTGCTCTTACAGGTGGTGATGCTGTTCAGTCTGTAACAGTTACTGACGGTGGATACTATTATGTAGCTCCTACTGTTACTTTCTCTGCCCCTCCTGCTGGTGGTACTACTGCTACTGGTACTGCTGTTTTAGGAGCCCTTCCTGCTGCTACAGCAGGTGAGCCAGCTGAGCTTACTGCTGCTAGAGCTAGAGGACTTAAAAGAGTAACTGGTGTTACTATTGGTTCTGGTGGTTCTGGCTATACTGCTAACCCAACTGTTACATTTACTCGCTTCTCTTATACAGAACGTGCTGCTGATGGTCTTCCAGTTGCTAATGGTACAGGATCAGTACAAGCTGCTAGTTCTACTATCAAATATATTCGTATAATCAACGGTGGATTTGGTATGAATGGTCTGCCAACTGGTTTTGCCGTGGCTACTACTCCTGTTACAGGTGTGGGTAAATATACTGGTGTAGCTCCTGCTGTTGTATTTAACAACAACGTAGCTCCAGGTAATGTTGGTACTAACAGAGCAACTGCAAACACAATCGTAGATGATGTTGTAGGTACTGCAACTGAAATTCAAATTACTGATGGTGGTAATGGATATAGCGATGCTAACCTTGCTATCACATTTAACTACGGTGAAAATTCTACTGTTACTACTACTGCTGGTGTAACAGATCCTGCATTATTTGTAGCAACTGCCGGTGGTGAATTACGTTGGAATACTGCTGCTGGTGGTACACGTTCGCTTACTACTGCTACTGCTGGTAACGAGGTAACTTTCACTACTGGTTCTAATTACACGTTTGTTCCTAGTGTAACAGTTACAGGTCTTACTGTTCCTGCTGGTGCAACTGCTCCAACACTTAATGCAACTGTAGTAAATGGTCAAGTTACTAGAATAGACATCGATGGTGCTACTTCTGGTTGGACTGCTGGTGAGCATACAGGTAGTGTTACAGTTTCTGCTAACCCAGGTGGTGTAGCAATTTCTGCTGAAGGATTTACTGAAGGTGGAAGTATTGACAGTTATACATTTAATGGTAACTATGGTACTCCTGTAGGAATCTACAAATCTTCTGTAGAAGCTGCTAATGCAACTTTCGATTATATTACTGCAAATGCTGCTGGTGACATACTTGCTAATAATGCAGGCGCCCCTTTGACTACTAATGCTCAATACTCTGCAGCTAGTGATTTTGTATTTGTATTCTTCAACCCAACTACTGGAACATCAAACGCTTGGGGATTCCCAATCTTTGATAATGGTGGAAATAACGTTGTAGGTCTTAAATTTGCAAATGGTACTGGACAAGGTATTGGTTATACAACTATTCCTGCTGATGGCGTTCCATTCTGGATTCTTCCAAATGAAATTGCTTCTACTCCAAATGCACACTTAGCTAAGTATGCTCAGTTAGATACTAACCCTGCTAATGATGCAAATGCTAATGCAACTGCTGCTCGTACTGCACAAAACTTGACAATTACATTTACTGACGGTGGTCTTGGTTATGCAATGCGTCCTTCGTTCTCTGTAATTGGTGGACAACGTTCTGCTGAAGATTTAGTAGCTGTAAACTCTGCTATTAATGGAGTTCGTGGAAACCTTAACTTCAACTCTGCTGGTACTATCACTACTCCATCTGTAAGTGTTCCACTTGCTGCAAATACATTTACAGATGCTGGTCTTGCTGCTGAGCCTCTTACAGTAACAGTATCTATTGCTGCTTTAGAAGCTAAGTATAACAGAGAAGCTAACTTTGCTACTAGTGGTAATACAGGCTTCGTAGGTGGTATTACTCCAACAACTGATGGTGATGTTGATATCAATGCTCCTGGAGGCTGGATTTACTCTTCAACTGGTGCGGGAACTAATCAAGGTCCTTTAGCAATGTTTAATGCTATGGAATCAAATACTACAGATTTTACTGCTGCTGACCGTTTAGGTAGTGCTGGTGCAAATGCTAATTTCAAATATATCACACCTCCTACTTATACTATTTCTTGGTTAGGTGCTGATACTGGTGGTAATGGTGTTGCTGTACTTGATCCTGCTACTGCAGATATCATAGCATTGAGTGCTACTAACAATGGTGGATTACCTGCTGTTGCTGGTAGTATCGGAGTTACTAGATTCAGTGTTGCAACAAACGACCCAAGTTACCCAGCTGCTGGTGAGCGTTTCCGTACTATCGGTGGACCAAGCAACTTTGAGGTATTCTCTGGCTTGTCTTATATCCGTGATGTAAACTATGGTACTGGTATTGAATTAGAATAATTTTAACTCTAGCTTAGCTAGACTAAAATGTTTTATTCAAAACTTGAATCTTATATATAAAAGAAGGCTAAGGGAAACCTTAGCCTTTCTTTTTTTTTAAAATTATTTATCACACCTCAAAAATAAAAAGGATATGCGTTATTTGAGTTTTAGTTTATTGTTTGCATTTGTTTTGAGTAGCTTATTTTCTTGTAAAGACACAAAAGAAAATAAAGATACAGACGAAAAAGTAACTTTGATGGCTGCAAATTGGAGTGATACAACAGCTTTAGCAAAAGCCATCGATATTTTTTATAAAGATTCTGTTCTTAGAAAAGGAGATATATCCTTAGCAGTACGAGATGGATTTATTCAGAGTAAAATTCCTTATCATTATCTAATGTTACATAAGATATATCGTCCTCAGTTCAAATTAACTTCGCCTAGTATAGGTTATATGCCTGTACTTATGTTATCAGATAATGATTCTGCTATTGTAGATTTTCAGATAACGTGGCAACAGATAAACCCAACTGATTCATTAGGTCAGTTTGTAGTTACAGATAACTTTTTACAGAGTTTCAAAAATCAACCTCGTTATGAATGGATACAAGAAGATAATAAGTATTGGATAAGAAAAAATATAGAAAGGGATACCAAAACAACTACCAATTCAAAAAAAGAATTTTTAGATATGGAATTAAAAGATTTTCAGAAACAGAAAGTGAAGTAAAGAATAATTACGAATTAAAAATGGCTCTTCATAGGTTTTGGACTGATAGTAATAAAAACTTGATTCATTCATTTATTAGCAAAATATTATTTCGTTTTTTCCATAGGGCAGGGTTTGCAAACCCTGCGCTACGGAAAAAATAACACTTTTACAGAATAAAATTTGGTAATCACAAAACTTGTTTATTATCAGTCCAATATCAGATAAGAGCCTAAAATAATTACAACTATTTTAACTTGATAGAGGTAGTAGAGAGTTTATCTTCAATTATTTAAAATCTTTACTTATGTCAATATGAGTGACACTTCTCATTTTTGCTTTTTAGTTGCAGAGCAACGTAACCTTTGTAGAATAGGTGAAAATGACTTTTATTAGAGCTACAGAGTAGCGAAACTGTACCA
>PFKD01000162.1:0-1142 GCA_002784125.1 Flexibacter sp. CG_4_10_14_3_um_filter_32_15 | reverse complement strand
TTACTTATTTGTAAACTTTCTACAACCGAAGGTCAGCGAAGCTAACGGTAACGCAACGCTGTTGCTAGAAAAACCTATTTCAATTTCTGTAGATGTCACTGGGTGCATCTCAAAATATCGCTTTATTAATGTTATAGTTGTAGGAAAAGGCAAGCCATTTCCCTACTGAAAACGACATTTTGAGATGTGCCCATGTTACTCATATTGTTATGTAGAAGAATCTTCTTTTGCAGCTTCTCTAGCCAAACGGTCAGCTTCTCTCAAAACATCTAGTTGTCTGTATTCTCCTGTGTGTTCTTTTACAATTTCTAAGGCTTGTTTGCTAGATAGTTTGTGTCCTGCACTTACAAAGATTGGTTTTACATTTTCTCTGCTCCGATAAGCATAGCCGATAAGCTCATTTTGAGATATTTTACTGTTTTGTTCTTCTAAATAAATAGCCAAACTACTGCCTTTTTCTGTTGCTAAAATTCCGTTGTATCTAACTAAAGTATCTTTTGCTACTCCAATAGACATTTTTTCTAAAGCTAAACCTACGTAAGAAGCCAAACCAAATTTTCTTGGGTGTGCTATTCCGTGTCCGTCGATAAGTAAAATATCAATATTGATAGCAAACTCTTTTTCGGCATCATTGACCAACTTAATGATAATATCTCCTTCTCTAAAGGCAAAAAAACTAGGAATATAAGGAATAGTAGCTTCATATTTCTTAGTAAATGTATGTAGAGTTTCTCCTTTTCTATCAAAAATCACAATGGCTGCAAATCCGTTTTCTCCTTCATATTGTACGTCTATTGCTCCCAAAATAGCCTCTGGGTAGATAGGTTCGGCATCGGTAGGAATCCAAATACTTGGTGCGAGTTGGTCTTGAAAGTCAGTCAGTTTTTTGATTATATCTTCCATTTAATAAATTTAGAAGTAAAAAGGGAGAGTTTAGAATTGATTTTTGAGTTTTTTATTTTGAAGTAGTAAGTCTAAAGGTGCATAACAAATTGTCGCATGACAAAAAATAAAAACAGGGTTAAAACCCTGTTCAATTAAAAACTACTCTGAATTATAAATTGGACAGGGTTTTAACCCTACTGTTTACCCACATGTTTTTTGTAAAACAAAAAACAGTGAATTTTGAATAAAAATGCTGT
>PFKD01000016.1 GCA_002784125.1 Flexibacter sp. CG_4_10_14_3_um_filter_32_15 | reverse complement strand
TTTAGTCTTTTTTTTTATTTTTTAAATCGTTGAAAATCAAGTAATTAGAAAATAAAAACAGTTTTAATTTAACTCCTTATTCGCATTAGTAGTGAAATAGGAATAGATTGGAAAATAAAAAGTCAATATCAATAAAAAACTAGGATTTTTTAAATAAAAAATTGACTTAAAATATTAACTTTCTAGTTCAAAAATCAATCCGAACTCATTCTTAACTGATAATGAATAATTTTAGTTTTTCTTAAATTTACATTTTCAACAGACCATTCCATACCTCTTTCCAGTTTAGCTCAAAACCTCCCAAAATAAGAATTACACCAGCCGTCAGTAAAGCCACAAAAAGCAAAGCCAAAGTACGGATTGTTTTTTGAGATAAAATAAATGTTCGTTTTTTAGAATTTTTCATAATTGATAAAACATGGATAAGCTCAAGTAAGCTCAAGTAAGCTCAAGTAAGCTCAGGTAATTTTCTACAAATTAGCTAAAAAATGACCAAATCAGAAAAATTTTGGCTCAACAATTATTTTTTGAAAGATTTTCTTATCAATGCTAAATTAACGCTGATTTAATCCGTATTTTTGTTAAAAATAAACAGTCTGACACAATCGCAAATGACACAACGTCTCATTATTTTTTACCTTATAATCTTTCCTATTATAGCTATATTAGCTGTATTTAGTTGGTTTTTTTCGACTATTGTAGGTTATTTTATATTGGCAATGGTTTTTAGTGCTGTTCTTCAAACTCCAACCAATTATATTAGTCAGATTCAAATTGCAGGTATTCAGCTACCTCGCTCTGTGGCTGTACTAATTTCCTTCTTTATTTTTGCTGGAATTATTGCTCTTTTTGTCTTGCTTTTCATTCCCTTAGTTTCCGAACAGATAGAGTTTATTTCTGTTTTAGATTATAACTCGTTATTTGAAAAAATTATTTCTCCTATTGATTATATAGAAAAATTCCTCATAGAAAGGAAATGGATAAAAGAAGAAGAAGGATTTCTGATGACCGAATTACAAAATTATTTCTTAGACTTTTTCAAAGACATGAAGTTTGGAAATATTATCAATCAAATTCTTAATACTACCAGTAGCGTTTTGATTGGAACACTTTCAGTTCTTTTTATTTCTTTCTTTTTGCTTTATGAAAAAGGACTTTTTAGAAGAAATATCATTGCACTTATTCCAAATGCCTATTTTGAAGTTTCGATAAGTGCTATTTATAAAATTGAAAAACTACTTTCTAATTATCTTTTTGGACTTTTGATTCAGATGTTTTCTATTTTTACATTGGTTTCGATTGGTCTGATTGTTTCGGAAGTAAAATATGCCCTTACGATTGCCATTTTTGCAGCTATTGCCAATCTGATTCCTTATATAGGTCCTATTTTGGGGGCTTCTTTTGGTCTTATTGTTTCGCTTTCTACTCAACTTCAGCAAACTCAAGATACTGCATTTTCTATTTTAGCAATCAAAGTAATTATCGTATTTTTGATAGTTCAATTTTCTGACAACCTTTTGCTTCAACCTATTATTTTTTCAAGAAGTATAAAAGCGCATCCTTTAGAAATCTTTACTGTCGTTTTTATGGGAGCAGCTTTGGCTGGTGCTGTGGGAATGATTTTCGCCATTCCTGTCTATACAATTTTGAAAGTTACGGCTTTGGAGTTTTGGAAAGGCTATAAAGAATATCGAATTTTTAGTAAAGGATAATTTGAATTGTGAATTATTCAAAAGTTTTACACTATTTTACTATGCGTTCAGTTCCTCAGAACTGAACGAAACACTTCCTCAGAAGTGTTATTTCGCTTGAACCTCGCTTCTGAGGAAGCGTTTCGTTCGTTTTTGAGAAAACGAACACACACATAATACGCTTAAAGTATGAAAAATACTTTTGAAACAGTATACTAAAACACCAATAAAGAAAGACAGTAAAAACAACAAACGCATTTAACTGATTACTGGTAACTGTTCACTAATAACTGAAAAAACTGATAACCGACTAAAATGGATACACAACCTAAAATAAATTTAGCCTCCTTGTCTGCCTTGGAGATTATTCAGATGGCAAAAGAGCATGTTTCTTTTGATGATACAGAAATAGCTTTTGCAACCCGTTCGGATTTTGACCTAAAAAAGATGAATTTGCTTTTTTGGACAATGAACAAACCTACTCTTGTAGATTCTGGTTCGCCTCTCTTGAAATTGGCTTTCAAGATTAGATTACCATTTGTAAAACCTGTCGTAAAAAATACTCTTTTTGAGCATTTTTGTGGTGGAGAAACCATCGAAGACAGCGAAAGAACAGTTATACAGCTTACTCAAGCAGGTATCGGAACTATCTTAGATTATTCGGTAGAAGGTGAAAAATCGGCAAAAGGATTTGAAAAAACCAAAAATGAAATAATTAGAACCATAGAAAGAGCAAAAGGAGATGCTACTATTCCTTTTTGTGTTTTTAAGGTTACAGGAATTGGACACTCTAAAATCTTAGAAAAAGTACAAGCAAACGAAACTTTAAATGCAGAAGAACAAGAAGGTTGGGCAAATTTGAACCAACGCATAAATGAAATTTGTGAAACTGCACACCGAAATAAAGTGCGAATTTTTATAGATGGAGAAGAAACTTGGTTTCAAGATACGATTGATAATTTGACGTATCAAATGATGGAAAAGTACAACAAAGAAGAGCCTCTAATTTATAATACCTATCAAATGTACACCGTTGATAGACTTGATAAACTCAAACTAGCTTATCAAAATGCTGTTGAAAAAGGATATTATGTAGGTGCAAAAATTGTTCGTGGAGCGTACATGGAAAAAGAGCGCAAAAGAGCAGAAGAAAAAGACTATCCAGACCCAATTCAGCCCAATAAATTGAGTACAGATAGAGATTTTGATGCTGCTATGGAATTTTGTGTAGAAAATAGAGAACGCATTGCACTTTGTGCAGGAACACACAATGAATTGAGTTGTTATTCGCTTGTCGTTTTGTTAGATGCACATAATATAAAGAAAGATGACCGTAATTTTTACTTTGCACAGCTTTACGGAATGAGCGATAATATGTCAAATAATTTGGCAGCAGCAGGATACAATGTAGCAAAATATGTTCCTTATGGCGCAGTAAAAGATGTAATGCCATACTTAATGCGAAGAGCAGACGAAAATACATCTATTGCAGGACAAACCAGTAGAGAATATTTGTTGATACAAAAAGAAATAGAGCGTAGAAAGCAGGTAAGAGGATTTAAATCCTAAAAAAACACTGTATTTGTAGGGAAAAGGCACGCCTTTTCCTGTATTTGCATTTTATGTTTTACCTAAATACACAATATGTTTAGGAAAAGGCATGCCTTTTCCCTACTCAATTCCAATATTTTGGCTATTTTACTTTAATAAAAAGTATGTTTTAGACTTGTGGGTAAACGATAGGGTTTTAACCCTGTCATTTATGTTATCAATACAAAAGCACATTTTCATTTTCGGCTTCCCATTTTCTTAGCTTTATACGGTCATTATAAGGTAAATTTCTGACAAAAATATTTACTTTTTCATCTAGCTGTACCAAACTATGAAGTAATTGATTGACTTGATTTACAGAGGAAAGCGAAGTCGAAAACTGATAGGTTTTATTTCCTTTTTTTACAATCTGAAAGATGTACGAGTTGCTACCATAAATCAAATTAATTGCCATAATAGATTTCAGAATAATTCGAACATCTTTTTTTATGTCTTTAAAACGAATAGAGATATGTTTTTTATGAATTTCTATATGTTCGATTTCTTTTTTCTTATTTGAAGCTGCAAATATTTTTTTGTCTTTAAAGAACATGTTTTTTATTCCAATTGTCATTATGGCGATAAAAGTAATTCCTATTGAAAGCTGTGCTACACCTCCAATCATTGTCAGAAGAATCAAAATAGCAGAAATAGCAATTACCCAAACAGAAAACGTATTTTTTTGATAAAACGAACGCTCATCAGCCACTACTGGCGCATTCATAAAATGATTATCGGTTTCATTCAATAGCTCATTATTATAAGAAGTAGAAATTTTATCATTGCATTGAATGACATACAAAGGAGGGCGAGTAACTCCTTGAATTTCTAGCTTTTCACCTGAAGGAAACTTTCCTAATGTTTCGCTTTGGTTGCAATGTGTTTTTTCTAAATATAGCCATGTATCTTTTAAAAAAGCCGATTTACAGACAGCACAAAAAACAATTTCATCGCCTTCCTGTATAGCATCGCCAGTAATGGGGTCGCTTCTGTTTTCATTCAGAAATGCTTGATGTCTAGGATTTTGTATAATATGAGTGTGCATAAATCTATATTTTGACTGTATTGTATAATTGTATTTCCGAAAATACGAAAAAGTAAATAGATTTTAAACTTTGTGTTTTTCTTTACTCTCAAATTTTATGGAATTTTTGAAAGGATAGCATCTAGCAAGAAAATTTAATCACAATTTTAACACTACAAAAATGAGCCATAAAAAAAGCATTTCTTTCGTTTTTTACGTTTTAGTTTAAGATTTATCCTTTTTAGTATTTCTTTTTATCTTCTTGTTGTGCTGATTGGAGGATATATTTGGACTATCAATCCAAAAAAGTTAAATTCTAGTTCAAACGAAAATGAGATAGAAATTTATATTACTTCAAATGGATTTCATTCCGATATTGTCATTCCTATTAAACAAGAAAATGACCTTGCACCAACGAGAGAAACTAATCTCTTCAAAACATTAGCACAAGATTCTGTTCTCAATTTTTATTTTCAGTCTAATTACAAATGGCTTTCTGTGGGTTGGGGAGATAAAGGATTTTATAATGAATCTTATAATGGAAATTTTCCGTCTGTTTCTTCGTGTTTGAATGCTGCTTTATTGCCTTCTGAAACGCTGATGCACATAGATTTTGATAGAAATAATTTGATAGAAAGCGAAAATTGCAAAAAGATAACATTAAAAAGAGAAGAATATCAAAGTTTGTTGCAACATATTGAGCGTAGTTTCCGAACTGTAAAAGAAGATAGTGAAAATGGAAATACTGAAAATAAAGCTACATTTATTCGTTTGCCTCAAAAAGGCTATTCGAATTCTGATTATTTCTTTGAAGCAGAAGGCAATTATCATTTATTTTATACGTGCAATAGTTGGACAAATGAAGGCTTGAAAGAAGCAAATCAAAAGACGGCTATTGTTGCACCTTTGGCACAAACCATTTTGTATCATCTTGATTAAAGTGAGGTAAAATCAAATAAAAAAGGGCAAAATAAATTCAAATGACCTAAAAACTCTAAAAATTCGAAACAATCTAACAAAAAGATATACAAATCTCTTATCTTAGTAATAGTATAGATAGAATAACCAAAGGAATAAATTTGCTAGAATGCTATCTTTGAAAATCTATCTTGAAATAAATAAAAAGAAACACTAACTAAATAAGCTATGAACCAAATTACAACTTTCACAAAAAAATCAATCAAAAATTCCATGTTGAAGTGTGAAATTGCTTTTCTAATTCTATTCATTTCTACGACTTATTTTTCGTCGTTTTCTTTCGGACAAGGAGAAAACCAAATGGTTCGTTTTTCGGGAATTGTAGTAGAGGGCGATAGTTCGTTTGGTGTTTCTGGAGTTCATATTTATATTCCTAGAGCTGGGCGAGGAAACGTAACGAATGCCCTTGGTTATTTTTCGATGCCAGCGATGGAAGGCGATACCGTTATGGTGAGTGCCGTAGGTTATAAAAGTTCTCAGATTGTGATTCCGAAGCGTGGAGAGCCTTTGTATTCTGTTTTTATAGATTTAAAACAAGATGTTCAGATGCTAAATGAAGTTGTGATTTTACCTTATGCTAATGCTACTGAATTTAAAGAAATGGTTTTGGCAATGGATACTTCTGACCCACTCATAGACCAAATGAAAGAAAATTTGGATAGTGAAAGGCTCAATCAAATGGCTGCCAATATGCCGATGAATGCCAATTCGAATTATAGGTATTTGATGCAACAAAATCTTAATGCTAGAAATAATAAATTCTTTGCGCCTTCTATTCCTCTTCTGAATCCATTTGCATGGGCGAAGTTTATAGAATCAATTCGTAATAAAGATTATAAAAAACCTTTGAGAACTACCACAGGTGGAAGTAGTGGAGGAAATTAAATACAGACTACTCTACCCTACTATTTTTATTTTTTAATCTCAATGACGGTGAAACCTCGTTGACGGTTGAAAATAGAGCAAAAACCAACCGTCGTTGAGACTCAAATGCAGCCGTCAAGAACTGTGTTAAAAACCAAATATTTAACCAAATTTTATTTGGTTTTTAA
>PFKD01000202.1 GCA_002784125.1 Flexibacter sp. CG_4_10_14_3_um_filter_32_15 | reverse complement strand
ATCTTCAAAAAATGTATTTTTATTCTCTGTGTTTTTCTGTGAACTCTGTGTTTAAAAATAGTAGGTTACGGTAATTTTTTTCTATGACCTATTTCTCAAAAGACTAAAAAGTAGAATATCATTTTTTTGCTTTCTGAATTTTGTGTAGTTTTAGTGTTTATAAATTTTTTTGTACTCATTATTGTATCAATACAGAGAAATTAGCATAGATTCAACACGACTTATCCATAAAGAATGCGCCTAAACTTAGACAAGTTTTCAGAACTCCAACAACGCATCATTACAGGAATTTTGGGAGCAATCACAATTCTGACAGCGATTATGTGGAGCGAATGGACTTATTTTTCGCTTTTTTTCTTCATTAGTATGTTTGCGCTTTGGGAGTTTTACAAACTTTTGGGCTTAGACGGAAACTCCCCTTTACGTATGTTTGGTACGTTCAATGGGCTGTTTCTTTTTACTTTATCCTTCTTGATAGAACGCTTTGCGCTCAATCCGAATTATTATATTCTTTTGTTGGTAAGCCTTTCAGGAGCTTATTTTATCAAACTCTACAAAAAAGGTGAAACCAAACCTTTTCATAATATTGCCTTTACTTTTCTAGGGATTATTTATGTCGCTCTGCCTTTTGCTCTCTTGAATATTGCTGTTTTTAAAGACCAAAAGTATTATTACGAAATCATCTTGGGTTCTCTTTTTATTCTTTGGGCAAACGATACAGGAGCTTATTTTTCTGGTAAAAACTTCGGTAAACGTAAACTTTTCGTTCGTATTTCTCCCAAAAAGACGTGGGAAGGAAGTATCGGAGGAGGAATTTTGGCTCTGATTGTCGGAACTACGTGGGGATATTTTTATCAAGAAACCTTATTTTTATGGCAATGGATAGGAATTTCAGTCATTATTATTGTAGTAGGAACGTATGGCGACCTCGTCGAATCGCTATTTAAAAGAAGTATGAGTATAAAAGATTCGGGTTCGGTCTTACCAGGGCACGGTGGTTTTTTAGATCGTTTTGATGGACTTTTGATTGCTGCTCCTTTTATAGTTGCTTTTTTGAGAGTTGTTCCGATTATTATTGAGGAGTTTTTTGGAAAATAATTCTATTTACAATATTCATTTAAAGGTTCTTTAGACTCTTCACTTCCATAACTAAGAGCAATTTTCCAACTCTCACAGGCATTTTCTTTGTCTTTTGCTTTTGTATTTTCATTAGTTTCCGAATCTAAAACAGGTTTTTCCCAAAAGTAAAAGCCTTTAAAGTACCACAAAAACGGATTTTTTGGATTAATTTTTAATGCCTTATCCAAAAGTTCGCCCATAGCTTGATAATCTTTTGCATATAATTTGGCAGTAGCTTTTCCAATATATGGATCTACTAATTGAGGTTCTTTTTCTATAACCTTATCAAAATACAAACTTGCTTTGTCGTAATCTCTTAATTTATCAAGGTAGAGACCAGCAATATTCATAATTGTTATTTGGTCATAACCATTTACAGAACCTGCCTTTTTATACTCTTCTATGGCTTTATAATATTCATTCATTAGTAAATAGGTATCTGCTTTTGTTTTATAATATTTTGCTCTGGTTTCTGTATCGGCATCAACTGAATACGCTGTTGCTTTATCAAAAAACTCAATCGCATCAGCATAATCTTTCTTGTATTTTGCTTCTATTATTCCAAATAAATAATTTATTTCTGCGTCGTTTTCTTTTTGAGTGGCAGCTTCTTCTAGTGCTTTATTGGCTGTGGCAAAATCGCCTAATTCTATCGCTACTTTTGCTTCTTCAATATAGGTCGTGTAGGAATAATTTGTCATTATATGCATCAAAATATAAGCAAAAACAGTCATGACAGCAAATCCTAAAAAGATATATAGTTGAGTTTTTCCAAATTCAAAAGTAGGTTGCTTCTTTTGGTTGGTTGGTCTTTTTTGATAATGGTAACCTGTTCCATTTTGAGTATAACCTTCACTTTGAGAATTAGAGTTATTTGATGAATAATTTCCAGTTGAAGTATATTGTTTATAATATTGTTGTCTTCTTACGTTTTCGAACTCTAACTGACTGTCATAACTTGATTTTTTGAAAGGGTCAGAAAGAACTTGATAGGCTTCGTTTATTAGTTTGAATTGTTCTTCTGCCAGTTGTGCTTCTTGTGGATTTGTTGTATTTGCATTTCTATCTGGATGAAACTTTAAAGCCTGTTTTTTGTAGGCAGATTTTATTTCTTGTAAAGTTGCCGTTTTAGTGATTCCTAATAAATCGTAATAATTATAATTACTCATGGTTGTTCTTAATCTATTTTTGATTCTGTTTTATGCTTATTTTCTACCAAAATCTACAAACTCTTTTTAGTTTTTATAGTTTAATAAAAGTAACGATTTTGAAAGAGATAAATTTTTAAATTGATGAGATTAAATACAAATTCAATTCATCATCTTGCCTTTGCTGGTTATTTTAGCCTATCAAAACCAACAAATACACACAACTTCTGTCTTATTTTCACTTCAAAACCCAATTTATTATTATCTTTATTCTTAGTTTAGTATTTCTAACTCAAAAGTTGATTACAAATTAAATTGTAGAGATTATTTTTCTTGTAACTATTTTATTTTCAATACTTTACAAGTCTTTTGTTTTGCAAAAGGGTATTCCATTTAACCCACAACTTTAGTTGTGGGGGCAAAAAAAAGAATACGTTTTGTAACCGTTTTAACCGTTTTAACCGTTTTATTCTATAAAAAACCGTTAAAACGGTTACTAAGTGCTAATTAGCTTTTTCCCACGAATAAATTCGTGGGTTTAATTTAGGCTACCTTTTGCAATGGGTAAAAGGATTAAATTGTTGATAATCAAATATTTAAATCATAATTAAACTCTACAAATTAAAAATAAAGAAATTTTTTCATCTTAACTCTATTTTTTATGTCTTACTTCAAAGTGATTGTAGCAAAAATAACAAACTTTAGTTCATTTCATTTATCTAATCAAAATTCATCTTATAATTATAAAAAGGTCGCTTTGCTGTTCGTATTAGGATTTTTTATTAATTTGACTAATTCAAACTTGGCTTTTTCCCAAACTAATTCGACAGACCAAATATCTTATCTTAAAGGTTCGTTTAATCAGTTGCAAGAAGAAGGAAAAAACAAAAACAAACCTTATTTTGTCTTTGTTTACGCCAATAAAAACAAATTTGATTCGGTTACTTTTGCCAATAAATACGTTCAGACCTACATAAAAAAGCGTTATTTAGCTCAAAAACTACAAGCTCCTTCCTTATATGCTGATTATGTAGTAAAAAAATATGAAGTAAAAAGTTTTCCTCAAATTTTGGTTTTTACTCCTGAAGGAAAGTTAGTGGACAGAATTACTTCGTACCTTACGCCAAAACAAATGATTGCTCGTTTGCAGTTACATGAACGCAAACACGGCTCGCCAGAAGACCGTATTTCTGCTTTTGCAAAGGCTGCCAACCCAGAGCTTTCTATGAAATTACAAACTGAAGGCGAAATTCAAGAAATCTATCAGTTTAGTATTCGTCCCTATGGTGTGGAAGAAAAAACCATCGGAATTCAGTTAGGTGTTTTTGAAAATTATCAAAACTTAGTAAATAATGTTTCTGAATTAGAACTCAACTGGCACGACAATATTTTAGTAACTTTTGTAGAAATAGATAAAAAAATGTATTACAGATTACTTCTAGGACCTTTTTATAGTTACCAGCACGCAGACAGATACAACAAAAACTTGAAAGAAAAAATGGGATTACGTGGTATTTTGGTCAGTTTGGAAGATTTTGATCCCATTACAGAAGACAACAAAGACAGGTATTTGATAGAAAATATCGAAACACCAGTCGAAAGTGAAGACCCAAATAAGAGATAATAAAAGTCTGTTTTGATTGATAAAGAGGAGAATTACTATCAATTCTTCTCTTTTTTTATAGCGCACTTATCACAATATGAATGTCATTTATAAAATCTAAAATAATGCTTTCCTAGCAACAGAGTTGCCTAAACTTTGTAGAATGGTAATAAAAAATGAATTTCAAAAGCTACAGAGTAGCATAACTTTATTAATAATTCCAAATTACAAGGTTTCGCTGCGCTGTAGCTCTAATAAGGTTCACCTTTGAGGTTCTACACCCGACAGGTCAGCGAAGCTAAAGGTTACATTGCCCTGCAACTGAAAATCAAACACTTAAAAAAGACACTCATATTGTTTAATTAGCTAATTTATTTTAAAACATAAAGATTTTGACACACTATATATTTTATTTGTAGGATAAGCGTTTATAGTTTAGATTGCAATGCCATTAAAAATAATTGCATAATTTTAGTATTAATCTTCATTTTTTATAGTCTTATGGTGTGTACTCAATTCTGATTGCACAATAAAAGTTATTACAAATTATTTTAAATTTACTTGATGTCTATACAATTACTTCCTCAAAAACTATATAAAAAAAATTTACCTCCTAAATTTTTCTCTACAACTGCATTTATTTTTCTGTTTGGTCTTCTGTTTAGCTTTGTTACTTTGCCTTCTAAAGCTCAATATTCCCCTACACAAATGAAAATTGCTTTGATTGTTCATTTCATCGAACACACAAAATTTCCTCCTGAAGCCTTCAAGAGTCCAAAAGAAATGATACAAATCGGTATTCTAGGAGATGATCCTTTTGGTGATGAATTAGAATCTTTTTTGGCTCATTATAGAATAAATGGACGTGGTTTGCGTGTCAGAAGGAAAAAAAATGCGTCTGATTTATGGGGTTGTCAAGTAATTTATATTAGCAAATCCGAACAAAACAAACTAACTGATATTTTGGATTATTTTAGAAGATATCCAACTCTTACCATTGGAGATAATCTAAAAGGCTTTATCGAACAATGTGGAATCATCAATTTTGTAACGGTGGATAACAAACCCTATCGTTTCGAACTCAATATTGAAGCTGCCCAAAAATCAAATCTTGTTTTAGATGTAGGACTTTTCAGAATGGCACAGCGTATTGTGGCTTGTCCTTAAATTTATAATCTCTAAAAAAATTAATAACCATCTCTTTTTATAAAAATGAAAGTACCTGAATTGAGAGAAAAACTGACTAAACTGAAAAAGGAAGAACTCATTAAATTAGCTGTTGAGTTTTATAAACTTGTTCCCAAAAGCAAGAAAGAAGATAACGACCTTGATAAGTTAATTGAAAATCCGACCCAACCAAAAGCTGTAAAGCAAACAAATACTTCCATAGATTGGGAAGAGTTAGAACAAGAAATTAATGAATTTATAAGTAATGCAAAAGAGCAGTATTACGTATATCCTAATAAAATAGTTTCTAAAAAAGAACGTAGTACATGGAGATTTAAAGTAAAAAAGTGGTATAAACTCCTCACAAATACAAAACAAAAAGATGTAAATCCAGAGTTACAAGTCAAACTAGCCATTAATTTATATGAATTATTATGTGAGGGTTGTGATTATATGTATTTTTCTAGTAACGACCCTTTTCAATCTATACAAGTAGAGCAAAGAATATTTTTTAAATCTTTGATAGTACTTATTCAAGAAAAAATAGGAAAATCAGAATCTGTTGATAAAGGAATTGAACTTATTGTCAATAATTCGTTAGATAGAAGTACTTTAAAAACCTATTTAGCCTTTGAGCTTATTGCCACTTTACAAATTCCAGATTTAAAAGAGAGAGGAATAAAAAAGGTAGAACAATTACTAGAAGAAAATAAACTCCATTATGAAAATTTAGCGAAAGAATTAGAGGACAAAAAAGATAAAAAAGGTAGAGTTATTCGTGATTATGGTTTAGCCGAAAAAAGACGCAAATTAGAATATAACATAGAAACAATCAATAATGACCTAACACTAATAGGCTTACTATTTTATGAGAGTTTGTATAGAATAAAAGATGGAATAGCTTTTTATAATGCTCACTATACAGAAAAAGATGAAATCAAGCTTTATATTTTAATTAATGAAATTTTTAAAGATGAGTATAAAAACGAAATAAAATCTGAAATAGAAAGAGCTATCCAAAATGGAATAGAACCACGAAAAGCATTATTAAATACTCTAAAGATAATAAATGATGGAGAGAAATTACCACGACGAATGCCTTGGTAGCAAAATCAATAAAATTCAAAACTAAGCATGAAAGATAAAAACTTCGTGCTTTTTTTATGTTCAATCAAAAGAATTTATGGAATAGATAGTAATTCTGCATCTTATCAATAAATACCACTAGGGTAAACGCACGAAAAAAAAATTGTACTCGTTTAAAGCAAATCAAGCTAGTTTTTAACTTTGTAAATTGAATTT
>PFKD01000122.1 GCA_002784125.1 Flexibacter sp. CG_4_10_14_3_um_filter_32_15 | reverse complement strand
TCGATTTTAAATCAAAATCGTGTTACATTGGGAATTGCTGGTTAAAGTACACTTAATAAGTAGAATGCAAAATACAATTCGTGATTTTTTAGAAAACGAACCCAAACATAGAAGTAAAAACCTAACTTTTTTAGTCTATTTTTTCTTTATTTCCATGACACTCAGTTTTATACCTGATTTGTATTTTGGTTTGTGGAAAAATATATGGTTTTGGGTTTTTATATCTACATATTTAGCGGGAGTCTTGATTGTCAAGAAATATATAGGTCTTGATTGGGCTGCCCATTGGTTTTTGTTTGGGTTTAATTTTATGGCATTTTATTTTTCAAGTATCATCGGAAAAGATAGTAATATCCATTTTTTATTTTTTGTGTCTATTCTTCTTACGCCCTCTGTAATAAATGTACGTTCAAAAAGATACGTTATCTTTCATATTATTTCTCCACTCTTTTTTTTGTTACTATTAGTTCTTTTTGATTTTTCTATTTTCTCTAAAATAGAAGATGTTACGGCTTTACATGAGGCTATTTTTGGAAAAGTAAATATGATTTTGGTGTTTATTTTATTTCCTGTCGTAACTTGGATTTTGATAAAATCATATCAAGATATTTTCAAAAAATTAATAGAATCTGAAAAGGAAATTTTGGATAAAAATAGCGAACTCTCCAAGACCAATCAAGAATTAGATAATTTTGTCTATAGTGTTAGTCATGATTTGCGTGCGCCTATTTCTTCTGTTTTGGGTTTGATTGCTATTTCTAAAATGGAAACTGACCCTGTCCAGCTTCGACATTATGAAACACTAAAAGAAAAAAGCCTTTTGAAGTTAGATTCTTTTATAAAGGATATTTTAGATTATTCTCGTAATTCTCGTATCGAAATAACACCT
The DNA here is from genome assembly GCA_002784125.1 of Flexibacter sp. CG_4_10_14_3_um_filter_32_15. Classification (GTDB taxonomy): domain Bacteria; phylum Bacteroidota; class Bacteroidia; order Cytophagales; family Bernardetiaceae; genus Bernardetia. Next base: position 8,115 of record PFKD01000122.1, on the reverse strand, counting down.
CAAAAAATAAATTGGCAAGAATATATAACTGAACTAACTAAAGAGTTTGAGTATTTGCCAAAAGCAAAATATGTTAAAGTAGAAATTGCTATTGTTCAAGAAGAAGAGTTTTATACCGATTTATATAGAGTAGGAATTATTTTTAATAACATACTATCAAATGCTATTAGATATTCAGATAAACAAAAAGAATATTCTTTTGTCAGAATAAAAGGCAAAGCAGACAAAGATAAAGTTTACATTACTATTGAAGATAATGGAATTGGAATAGCAGAAGAACATCAGCAAAAAATATTTGATATGTTTTATAGAGCAAGTGAAGACAGTAAAGGTTCGGGATTAGGGCTTTACATTCTCAAAGAAACATTAGAAAAAATAAATGGAACAATAAAAATAGAATCAGAAGTAGGAAAAGGGTCACTTTTTTACTTAGAAATACCGAATCTAATAAAATACTGACCCTGTAAAATGTTCATTTATCACTTAATCAATTTATCTCCTAAAGAACGAGCTTTCGAATTATTAAATTGTTTCAAAAACTGTCCTAGTTCTGGAAAAGAAACTTTTCTAGGCTTATATCTTTTGGCAAGTCTGAGATAATCTGTGTCTTTAGTTTGAGAATAAAGAGCCACAGCACAAAACATGCGTACATCCTGACGCTCCAATCCTTTTATCAACTCATTCTTGATTTCTTTATCGTGTTCCAACGTAGAAAGTGCTAAAATAGCACGCATCTGACGAACTTGTAGGGCATAATAACTCCTGTTTTTCCATTTTTCTGATGTTTTTGGAAGAGGTAAATAAAGCTCTTTTATAAGTGCATATCGACTTCTTACATCATTTAGCTTTGATAAATTTTTGGCAATATCCATTGATTCGGGCAGGTAATCGTATTCCAATAAACCAATCAAAACATCGTGCATATTAGGCGATTTTTTTCTGACTAAAGTAGTTGTTATATCTCTTGTTAATTTTATTTCTCTCGTTTCTCCTAAAAGCTGAACCAACAGCCATTGACCGTGATGCGTTTTGGAAAGCACAGTAATAATATTTTTTCTTTCTCTAAATAAAGAATAATAATTATCAAAAGTACGTAGTAGTTCAGAGTCAGAGGCATCGGCAGCCAAAACGGTAATCAATAAATTTTGAGTAGTAATATTATTAACACTATTATCATTATTTGAAACAGTTATAGCTAAAGAATCTATGAGATTAGACCATTTTTTTTTCTGACTATAACTTTTTGTAAGTAGTCTATCTAAAAGTAAAGCCTTTTCCTTTGAAAACTCAAAACGTGCATAAGAAGGAATAGAAGCATAAAAATCTGCTTTTTGTTCGAAAGTGAGTCTTGTATCTAAACGTTGAGAAATTTCCTTTGAAAGTGCTAAAGCATCTTCAACAGACTCAATTTCATTTTCTGAAAGAAGATTGTCTATGTTTTCCAAAATACGAGCTAATTCTCTGTACGTATTAGGGTTTTGAGCATCCACTTCTAAGGAGTGATACAACCTTTTCAAAACTAAATTATTTAGAGAATCTTGTTCTTCTTTACTTGTAGTTTTTATTTTAGCTTGATAAATAGCTGCATTGGTAAGGTAATAACTATTTTCTGGATACAAATCTGCCAGTTGTTTGTGGTACAAAAATGAATTTTCAAATTCTCTATTCATTTCATACAAATCAGCTAATCTTTCCAATACATATTCTTCATACGGATAAATTTTGTAAGCAGCTTGATACGCCTCAATTCCATTTTGCCAATATTTCAAAAATGAAGCCGAAGTATTTTCTAGAAATTCTTTTTCGTAAAGTTCTGCTTTTTCTTCTATATCTTTTTCTGAATAGGTTGTCAAATAAATAGAAGGTGAATTTTGTTCGGCTTTTTCATAAAAAACATTTCCAATATTCATATGAAAAACATAGTCGGAAGGTTTTCCATTCAATCCTTCACTCCAAATATCGATGGCACTTTGCCATTCTCCCAAATGATAATTCATTTTTCCTAAGATCGAACGAGAATCTGAATCATCTGGGTCATATTCTAAATTTTGGCGCAAGAGTGTTTTTGCTTCATTGTGGTTTCCTGCATTAAAAAGCGAAATGGCTTCATCTAAAGAATGAGGAATGGAAGCTGTCTGTGCAATTACTGAAAAAGGGATTATGTAAAAGCAAAAAAAGCAAATATAAAATACAGAGAAAGGAATATATTTTTTCATTATCAGTTATTCGTCTAAATTAAAACAAGCCTTAATTAAAGGACAATTACAAGATAGAGAAATAAAAGAAAATTCTGAAATTTGGTGTTTTTTAATCTATTCGTTTCTCTAGTCTTTATCTAAACGAAAATAAATTGATTCTAGTTGCAACGTATCACAGACTTCCTAGTCTGTGCAAAAAAACTACACAAATCTACCAACAGACCAGGAAGTCTGTTTTACATTTAATACAAATCATCCAATCGCATATACAAATATTTGCTCACAGCAACATAAGCACTAATGGTATTGATACTTATTCCTAAAACTAAAATCACAAAACCAAGTCCAAGGATAGAACCCATATAATCAAAAGCATTGAGTTCTGGAATCCAAATCGCAAAACCTTTGGCAAGAATAAGTACTAAACTATAAGCGATAAGTCCACCAATAATTCCATGAATAAAAGCACGACGAAGAAAGGGTTTTTTGATGAAAAAGGGTGTTGCTCCGACAAGCTGCATACTTCGAATCAAAAAACGCTGTGAAAAAAGAGCCAAACGCACACCACTATCAATCAAAATAATGGCAGCTACAAAGAAAACAAGTGCAAAGGCAAAGAAAACATAACTAATCGTTTGAAGGTTTTTAGTAATTTCTTCGATGTATTTGTCCTTAAAATCTACTTCATAAACACCTTCTATACTCTCAATTTGAGTTTTTAGAAGTGCCATTTTATCTTTTTGATAATAAGATTCTTCTACATTTATGTAATAAGCATCAGGCAAACGGTTTTCTCCTACCAAAAATTCTTCAAATTCTACTCCTGCTTCTTGTCGCATCATTTCGGCAGCTTCTTCACTTGCCATAAAACGGATACGAGGTTTTCCTTTTTCATCTTTCAAGACAAAATCCAGTTGAGTGAGTTTCTTTTGAATACTCAAACGCTGATTTTCATTGACATCTCTATGCAAATACACTTCTACTTCTACATTTTGTTTGGTTCTGATAGAAAATTGATAGGTATAAATCAAAATTAAACCCAAAAGTCCTGTAATAAAAAGTGCCAACGTAATATTAACCAGCACACCCATATACGGATAAGAGCCAATACGTTTTTTGGAAAAAGGACGGTTGATGGAAGGAAATTGCAATTTTTTGAGTAATTAATTGTGCTACAATTATTTTTTACAAAAATACTAAAAAGTAATTCATTTTTTATCAAATTTAAAATCATAAGCTAGATAATGAAAGTGGTTAAACTTTGTCAATAGTCTGTAACCAGACTTTGACAATAGTTCAGATTACAGTTTTTTTACTTTCAATTATTTTATTGCCAAAGTTTTTGATTAAAAAACAAAACTCAAATAGCTGTTCGTGTTAAGAATTAGTTAAGTAGTTTTAATTGTAAAATAATATTTCCTCAAAATACTTGTAAATCCAAATATTTTCTTAATTTTGTATGGCAAATAGCAACATTACATTATTTGCCATGTCTGAAACATCAACACACTCAAACGGTGCAGCTACAACTAGCCACCCCAACCTACAAAGCCAGAATATTTCTGATGCCTTTGCCTCCAAATTCTTAATGGAAGCTCTCACTTATGACGACGTACTGCTCGTACCTGCCTATTCAGAAACACTTCCTAGAAATTCCCAAACTAAAACGTGGCTTACCAAAACTATCGCATTGAATGTTCCGATTGTTTCGGCTGCCATGGATACGGTTAGTGAAGCTGAAATGGCGATTGCTATTGCTCAAGAAGGAGGAATGGCATTTATTCATAAAAATATGAGTATTGCACGCCAAGCCGAACAGGTAAGAAAAGTAAAACGTTCGGAAAGTGGAATGATTACCGACCCTGTAACGGTTTTTCCTAACCAAACACTTGCCGATGCAAACCGATTGATGAAAGAATTCAAAATTGGAGGAATTCCTGTAGTCGATGAAACTCAAAAACTTGTCGGAATCCTTACAAACAGAGATTTGCGTTTTCAAAAAAATCTTTCTCTTCCTGTTTCAGATATAATGACTGCTAAAAATCTCATTACAGCAAAAGAAGGGGTTGATTTAGCTCAAGCAGAAGACATTTTAGACGAAAATAAAATTGAAAAATTATTAATTGTTGATGATGAATATAACCTTGTCGGACTTATTACCTACAAAGATATTCTCAAAAATAGCGACAGACCAAACGCTTGTAAAGATGAGCGCGGTCGTCTGCGTGTTGGTGCTGCTGTTGGAGTTACTGGCGATACATTAGAAAGAGTAGCTGCTCTTGTAAAATCTGATGTTGATGCCATTACAATCGACACGGCTCACGGACATTCAAAAGGTGTTATAGAAATGCTCAAAAAAGTAAAAGCTGCTTATCCAAAACTTCAAGTTATTGTAGGAAATGTAGCCACAGGCGCAGGGGCAAAAGCTCTTGCCGATGCTGGTGCTGATGCTGTAAAAGTGGGCGTAGGGCCAGGTAGTATCTGTACAACACGTATTATTGCAGGGGTAGGAATGCCACAATTATCAGCCGTTTTTGAAGCTGCCGAAGCCGTAAAAGGAACAGGAGTTCCAATTATTGCAGATGGTGGAGTTCGTTTTTCAGGTGATTTAGTGAAGGCGATTGCAGCAGGTGCATCTTGTATTATGATAGGTTCGCTTTTAGCAGGAACAGATGAGGCTCCTGGAGAAATGATAATTTATGAAGGAAGAAAATTCAAATATTATCGTGGAATGGGTTCGATAGAAGCCATGGAAGACGGCTCAAAAGACCGTTATTTCCAAGATACAGAAGATGACATCAAAAAACTTGTCCCTGAAGGAATTACAGGAAGAGTTGCCTATAAAGGAAAAGCTGCCGAAGTAATCTATCAACTTGTTGGTGGACTTAAAGCAGGAATGGGCTATTGTGGCGCAGCTTCGATTGAAGATTTGCAAAAAGCACAGTTTGTCAAAATTACGAATGCAGGAATGAGAGAAAGTCATCCACACGACGTAATGATAACTCGTGAAGCTCCAAATTATAGTAGAAATTAGAATTTTTATTAAAAAAAATTAAACGCATAAGATTTATAAAGTCTTGTGCGTTTTTTATTGATTTCAGAATCAATAAAGAACTTTGATTTTAGATTTTCAATATGAGTGACATTTTTCAAATTCTGTAAATTGATCAATTTTTGACAAAATAATAGTTTGCTTTTTTCCATAAAGTAGGGTTTGCAAACCCTACTTTATGGAAAAAAGACATTTATACAGAATAAAATTTGGCAAAGATTTGCCTTTTTTTAAATGTCACTCATGTTGGATTTTTAAACATAAATTTTTAATCAAAATTAGCTAGTTTTGTGAACCTTAAATTATTTTACATTACTCATTTCATTATTTAGTTATGCAACTTCCTCAACCCACACACAAAATAAATCCTTTATCCAAAACTGAAATGCTTGTTCGCTTTCAAGATTGCGACCCATATGGACACTTGAACAATGGTAGGTATTTAGATTATTTTCTTGATGGAAGAGATAATCAAGTAACTTATGATTATGGTTGGAGATTGGTAGATTTTATTAATGAAGAAAAAAAAGGTTGGGTAGTGCAAAAGCAAGAATTGGCTTATTTGCGCTCGGCAGTTTATGGAGAAGAAATCGTAATCCGAACTGCAACAGCCCATTTTGATGACTCAAATTTGATGATTGAATGCCGAATGCTTAACAAAGACGAAACGCAATTAAAATCACTTCTTTGGATGAAATTGGTTTTTATTAATCTTACCAACGGAAGAAGAACAAATCATACTGAAAACATAAAAGAATTCTTTTCAAAAGTAAGTCTGAATGAGTTTAATCCTAACGAAATTACATTTGATGAGCGTGTAAAAGAATTGACAACATTTTATAAAAGTCAAAAACAAAAGAAAGAAAGCGTTTAATATAAATTTTCTCACTTCAAATTATTGAAATTATGAAACAATTATTTTCATTTATTGCTTTAGTTTTTGTTTTTATAGCTTTTAGTTCTTTTTCTCAAAAAAAACAACGCATTCAAATTGATGCTTGGGAAGAATTAGAAGCCTTTCATCTGTCTATTGCTCTAACCTTTCATCCTGCTGAAGATGGAGATTTTGAACCTATCAAAAATGACTCAGATGAACTTGTAGAAGCTGCCCAGAATCTTTTAAAAGCTAAATTACCAGCTTATTTTGAAAAATCAGAAAGTGAAAATTTGAAAACAGAACTTCAAACTGCCTTACAAAAATTAGTACAACAAAGTAAAGACTTACATAATTTAGTGCAAACAAAAAAAGTAACTGATGCAATTCTTTTAGAGGAATTGAATAATTTGCATAGCACATACCACCATATTGAAGAACTAAACAATAATGCCAAAAAATAAAGAAGGAAAAGGTAAAGAATAAGGAAAAAAGCAAAGTAAATAGTAAACAAGGCATTTTCTATTTTTTATAAATTTAGCTAAATTGAACCTCAAATAGAGCTAGAAAGATATAAATATTATTTTTGGTTCGTATTTTGGATATATAGTTTTAGATTAGGAAAATTAAAACTATCTTCTAATCCCATTTTTTGAACTTTTCTATTTCTTATTTTTTAAAATACTTGATTCTGATTCGTCTCTCTCTAATGTCTTTTATATTATGAAAAAATATACGCTGTTCGTATACTTCGCCTTTGTTCTTTTAGCTTGTACTCAAACTAGCAATGCACAAGCGATCTATACTTTTCCTATGCTTGTTCAAGAACAGGTAGAAGTAAAATCTCATCCTTTGCCTTCAGGTTTTGATGAAAAAGGAGATACAACGCTTACCATTTATTCGGGTTTGTATGGAGATTTTTCGGTTTATTTTGTCAATGGACCTCAATACCACCACATTCTGAACCCTAATCCAACAGGACTTATAATTAATGGAAAAGAATACAGTTTTTATTGCGATGCTGAGAGAGGAAGTAGGAAGGATATTTCTAACTTCTTAGATATTTATGAATTTGAGTATTTGGGTAGAAAATACCTTTGTTTTTTTAGTTTTAGAGAAGACTGTTTGCACAAAGGCTGTCTGTATCGTTGTTATAATTTATATGATATTACAGACCCAAACAATGTAACTGCTAATTCTTTTGCAAGTGTATATGGCGAAACCTTCACTTTTGGAGATTATAATAGCGATGGTGTAATGGATTTTATTCGTGTAGCTTCACAGCTTCCTCCTAATATTGAAGAAGATAAGATTCCAACAGAAGATAAATCACTTTACGGATTAGTTACTGTATTTTCATTTGATAAAGAAGGAAAGGCGACTGATGTAAAACACGAAGGAAATAGTTATTACTTATTTATCAAAGGAACAGACGAAGAGTTTTCAGGTTTTGAAATTGTACAAAATGACTGGTTTATTCCATTAAAAGACCAATCTGGCAAAATTGCTCCTATTACGCCTTATTATGCACCTTATGTTTCCTTTGACCCAAAAGAACCCTTTTTATATGATGCCAAAGGCTACCGAGTTCCTCAAAATATGTGGGCAGTACAAGTAGCAGAATTTGATGAGATTGAGGGCGCATTAGATTATTGTGAATATTTGATGCAAGGAGGTTTGGAAGATGTTTTTGTTTATATAGACCAATACAATAGAGATTTACATTTTTTGGTGTTGGCTGGAAATTATCAAAACAAAGAAAAAATACAACAGTTACAACTAGACTTAAAGAAAGCTGGAGTCAATGGTAGATTAATAAATATGAGGACAGAGTTTTAATAGTAATACTTAAATCTAGTATTGAATTCTTATTATTCGATCTGCAATAATAAGTAATTGTACAAAATTAATGCATCTTATTTTTTAATGTAATAAATTGATAATCAATGTTTTATGTAATTATCAATTATCCATTTTAAATTAGCTTCGCT
>PFKD01000400.1 GCA_002784125.1 Flexibacter sp. CG_4_10_14_3_um_filter_32_15 | reverse complement strand
AACTAGGTAACCCAGTAGTATTATAATTTAACATTCCATTTACATTATCTGAATTGGTAAAATCAAAATCAAAACGAGTTGCCAAAGAAGCTGTAAACCGTTCTCCTAGCTTACGTTGAAAACCATAACTACTAGAATAACCTAATACAAACTTTCTGTAAGCAGGTGTATCAGTAAAATAATATGTTCTCTTATCAAAATCTGGATAAGAAGAATCATAAACTTCATTAGGTTTATATATAATAATTCTTTCCAACCTTATTCTTTCCCTATCTACTGTTAGTTTGTAGTCTTTGGATTCCCCATAATAATTAGTAAGAATAGAAACCTGTACTCCTTGTGCTGTAAAGAAACTCCATTTTTCTTTTATTCCTATTGGAATTTGATAAGAAAATTGTAATGGAATAGATAAATAGCTTATATCCAAATTATGGTCAGCATTAAATGCGTAGTCATAAATCAGTTCTCCCTCATCATTAGGTGTACTATTTGCACCACCCGAACCAATAAATTTTTGTGATTGAATAGAATATTCTAAGCCTGTTTTGAAATTCCATCTATCTGTTAGAGGTTTTTGTAGAGTAATTCCCCATATAAATGAATTAGGAAAATCAGGAGAAATAGGACGCATTCCATTTGTATTAAATTCAAAGGAATTGTATTTCCAATAGATGCTAGGAGCAGTTACTACACCTACTTGCCATGTGGTATCTCTTTGAGCTATACTAAAAAAAGAATAACTCAAAAACAAACAAAGTAATATAATTCTTTTTAACATAATTATTCAATGATTAGAGTTTGATAATCGTAAAAATTTTCAGTAATTGTTCTGACAATATAGTTTCCTTTTTTGACAGATTTTCTAATAAATACAGGTAGTTTTTCTGTTTCTTTAAATTCTCTTTCATCTACAATAACTCCATTCAAATCATAGATAATATACTGTCCTGTTTGAGGTTCAGTAAAAGAGATGACAAACTCACCTTGATTTGGATTAGGAGAAATAGTAAAATTAGATTTGCTTTCTGTTGTTCTAAAATCTTTTATACAAGGTGCTGGTGGATAAGCTATAAAATCTTTACACGCCTGTTGTCCTGAACAAGGATTAGTATAACAAACCTTAAAACTATAAGCACGATTAGGAGCGTGAGGAGGAATAAAAGCAGGTGTAATAGTTACTTTTCCATTAGTATAAGAACTACTAAAACGTACTTCAAACCCTTCAGGGTTACATACATTACCACTAGAAGGAACTAGATAAATATATCCATTTGGTGTAGGTGGTGCTTCTGCTGAATAGACAATAAAATTTCTAGTTGAGGTAGTAGCTACACAGCCTCCTTGATAGGTAACTGTAGCAGTTGCTTGTATCTGGCTGCTAATAGAAACTGAACTATTTACAGATAGAGCATATATTCTCTTTCCTGATACAGTTTGAACTTGACTTACAGTAGAATTAGGACTGTTCCAAACTACGGAAGAAATATAACCATCATCAAGAATTTCAAGTGTACGATTTTCTCCTTTACATACATAATTAGGTGTTGTAGATATACCACTTACTAGAATAGGCTGTACAGTATAATCTGTTGTTCGGGCAGTACGAGAAAAAGTTTTACCTCCTGTTCTAGAGTAACTAGGATGAGCAGTAGTTCGTTTCGCTAGGACACTGATTTGAAAATCTCCTGTAAGAGGTGGTTTTATAGTTGCTGTTGCCGTTCCGTTTCCTGAAACAATCGAACCATCTCCACTTCCACCCGTAATTGACCAAGCAAAACTATTTGCACTTCCTGCTGATACAGATTGAGTAAAGGTTGTTTGAGAACAATTTACTACACTATTTACTCCTAAAAAAGAAGGTGTTTTTATGGAAAGAATCCTAACTTGTTTTGGGGCAATAGGAGAAAAAGTCTTGTAATCTACTACATTTCCTTGAGAGTTGAGATATTCAATATATACTGTTGCATCTATAGTACCATTATCTTTTCCATTATCTCCCCATTGAAAAGAATACGTTTTTTGATTAGGTAAACTACTCCCATAATCATAGTAAGCAATAGAATTAATATTAGAAGAAATTCCTGTAAAACCTACTATAGAAGTATTGCTTGGAGAATCTGGGTTAGACATATGCCATTGTGTTATTCTATAAGAAGCCACTCCACTAGGTAACGAATTTGGAGGAATAAACTTTAATGTAAAATCAGTAGGAATGCCTACTTCTACTTCATTTGCTCCTTCTATTTCGACTTTTTGTCCAAAAACAGTATTACTAGATAAAAATAATACTACTAGAATAAATAATTTAAACGTTTTTTGCATTTTGTTTTTTTATGATTTATTTAATTAATAGCACAATAGATATACTTTTGCTTAAGCGAGTGCAAATGTATGCTATTATAAATCAGAAAACAAAAATTCTTTTTATAGTACAATTTACCAAAATTATTACTATTTTTTAAAAATGAATAAATTTAATATTTTATTTTGAATAATAATTAAAATTCAATAGTTTCAAACTAATTAATACAAAAATGCAAATTAATATTTTTTATAAAAAAAATAAAATATAATACTTTTGCAAAATATCTATCTATATTATTAGATAATTATATTAATTGTTTTTATTTAACTCTATATAAATCAATAAATTAATTGGTATTTAGCATCGCTAAAATGCAATTAAAATTTTATACCCTAAATAATTTTAACAAAAAAAATAGGAATTTGAAAATTCAAATTCCTATTTTTTTATTTTTGATATAAATTAATCTTCTTCAGGATAAGGCACAAAAACAAATCGTGTAAACTGTTCATCAATCACAAATAAACAACAAAATTCTTCAGGGTTTTTGTAGGCTGCCTTAAAACGTTCAGTTCCTTCATCATCTAAGATTTCTCTTTGTTGGAACTCCTCTAAAAAAGACGCATAATAATCCCATTCTAATTCAGGCAAATCTCTCATGGCAAACAAAACTTGCCCAATAGGTTGTTTTATTTTACAGATTGGAAAGACAGGATAAGAAGAAAAGCCTCTTTTTTTGATTTGATAGGCAGTCTCTTTCAAATTATCTGCAATTTTGATAAAATTAGTAGTCAGTTTGCCCAAATATTTGGGGTCTATTTCTGCGTCGTTGTAATCTTCTATATTCATTCTTAATCAGTGGATAGTATGTATAACTAAAATAAAATTGAAGTGCTATTCAACAAATAGCATTAATAAATAACATACTGATAATTTAAATCTATGTTTAAGTACACTCTAAACATAAAAAATGACATTACTTTCAGTAAGAAAATAATGTCATTTTTAAATTTATAATTTATTAATCGTCTTTTTTATTCTATCTATTTAGAAGAATAAAAAAATTAGATTAAAGAATTTCAGTTACTTGACCTGCACCTACTGTACGTCCACCTTCACGGATAGCGAAACGAAGACCTTTTTCCATTGCGATTGGCTTTAAAAGCTCAACAGTAATAGTAATGTTATCGCCAGGCATAACCATTTCAACTCCTTCAGGAAGTTCAATAGCACCAGTTACGTCTGTTGTACGGAAGTAGAACTGTGGATTATATCCTTTAAAGAATGGCGTATGACGACCACCTTCTTCTTTCTTCAATACGTAAACTTCTGCTTTAAATTTAGTGTGAGTAGTTACAGAACCTGGTTTAGCGATTACCATACCACGTTTGATTTGTTCTTTATCAACACCACGTAAAAGAATACCAGCGTTATCACCAGCTTCAGCAGCATCTAATAATTTACGGAACATCTCTACACCTGTAACAGTAGATTTGATTGGAGCTTCACCTAATCCTAAGATTTCAACTGGCTCACCTACTTTGATAGCACCACGCTCTACACGACCAGTAGCAACAGTACCACGACCAGTAATAGAGAATACATCCTCAACAGGCATCAAGAATGGTTTGTCTGTAATGCGAGGAGGCAATGGAATGCTCTCATCAACAGCAGCCATCAAAGACATAACAGTATCAACCCATTTGCCTTCTCCGTTCAATGCACCAAGTGCAGAACCTTGAATAACTGGGATGTTATCGCCGTCAAAATCATAAAAACTTAAAAGATCACGGATTTCCATTTCTACAAGTTCTAATAATTCTTCGTCATCTACCATATCCACTTTATTCATGAAAACAACGATAGAAGGAACACCTACTTGACGAGCCAAAAGAATGTGTTCACGAGTTTGAGGCATAGGGCCATCAGTAGCAGCTACTACAAGAATAGCTCCGTCCATTTGAGCAGCACCAGTAACCATGTTTTTAACATAATCGGCGTGACCTGGACAATCAACGTGAGCATAGTGACGGTTAGCCGTTTCGTACTCTACGTGAGAAGTGTTGATAGTGATACCACGCTCTTTTTCTTCAGGAGCGTTATCAATTGAGTCAAAACTACGAGCAGAAGAAAGACCTGCGTCTGACAATACTTTCGTAATTGCTGCAGTTAAAGTAGTTTTACCGTGGTCTACGTGACCAATAGTTCCGATATTTACGTGAGGTTTCGAACGATCGAAGGTTTCCTTAGCCATCTTAACAAAGAATTTAAAATAGTATGAGAATAGTATGAAAAGGTAATTCTTAATAAAACATAACCTATATGACACATTTGGTAGAGCCTAACGTAGAGCCAACGATGGGAATTGAACCCACGACCTCTTCCTTACCAAGGAAGCGCTCTACCCCTGAGCTACATCGGCTTATAGCATGATACAAACTTTCCATAATCTAATTTCTTGTTTTATTTTTGAGAGGATTAGTCTGAAAATATATAAAATAGAAAATAGTGAAAAGTTTGTTTCTAATTAGTGTTATCTAATGCTGCTATAAAAAATACCAATAGTTATGTATCAGATTATATATTAGAGCGAGAGACGAGGCTCGAACCCGCGACCTACAGCTTGGAAGGCTGTCGCTCTACCAACTGAGCTACTCTCGCATATAAATTGAAATTTATGACTCTAGGACAAAATAAATTTATTTGAATTTATTTTGAGAAAGAATTTAAAAAATCAAAGTTTGGTTTTATTTGAAATAATACCATCTATTCCTAATGAATAAATATAAAAACAATTCTTGTAAATACAAAAATTATTTGTGGGGGGAGCAGGATTCGAACCTGCGAAGAAATTAATCAACGGATTTACAGTCCGTCCCAGTTGGCCGCTTTGGTATCCCCCCAACTAGATTTGTTTAGTTTTTGGTTTCTAAACATTTGCTTCAACTCAATTACAAAGATTGTTTTTTTTGTGTTTAGTTTGTGTGTTAAAGCGAGTGCAAAAGTACAGAGTTTATTTTTACAATCCAAATTTTGGAAGGAAAAAAAATGAATTATTTTTACAATTTTTTATAAATCCCTTAAAACTAAGGTTTTATAAATTTGTGTTATTTGCTTAATTAAACTTTACAAAGCTATAATTCGTTTTTGCATTTATTCGTTCCATTTCTGAATGAATTTCATAGAATTTATAAAATTAGTCAGAAATGGAAAGAAATTCTGCATCAGTATTTTTATATTTCTAACCTTTTGCTAGAATATTTTAGTTTTGCCATTATTTTCCTACTTCTCCGTCTCCGTTAGGGTCAGAAGGATTAGTAACATCATTTTGCTCAAGTTGTGAACCAGCATCATCAAGTTGGTTAGGGAGAACTTGTTCTTTTGCTTTTTCAACATTTGGACTTATATAGGCTGGTGCTTTTGCATCAGTAAGAAGAGTTGCTCCGATACTTCCTACAAAAACAATAGCTATAAGTGTCCAAGTAATTTTTTCCATTATGTTAGTAGTATTTTTTGCTCCCATGATTTGGTTTGCACCTGCGCCTCCAAATTCTTTTGAGATTCCACTACCTTTTGGTTCTTGTGCCAGTACTACGACCATTAAAAGAATGGCTACAAATAATACAATGCTGATTAAGACGTATAACATATATTCGTTTCTTTTTGTCTTTTGAGTTTCAAATTTTGTTTAGTCAAAGTTCGTTTTACCTCTGACTCTCAAATATATGTTCTTGTTTTAGAAATTATTTGAGAGCGCAAAGAAACTACTTTTTTAGGGATTATCAAAAAAACTAATGAAAATACTTTAAATTTTTGTTTTAAACTCTATTCAAAATCTTCATACAGTAGGTATTTTTTTCTCATTATTTTATAATTTTCTAGGTCTTTTTGCCACGTTGCTTTTATTTCTTGTTCTGTTAGGTCTTCTTTTATTTGAGTTTGTAGCTTGTCATTTCCTGCAAGTGTATTAAAATACTGACAACTACGGACAAGTTCATTTATAATACAAAAAATCTTATCTTTGTTTAAAAAAAACAGATGGCTATTGAAGATTACA
>PFKD01000191.1 GCA_002784125.1 Flexibacter sp. CG_4_10_14_3_um_filter_32_15 | reverse complement strand
CTATCAGAGTAAATTCAATTTGCAAAGTTAAAAACTAGCTTGATTTGCTTTAAACGAGTACATTTTTTTTTCGTGCGTTTACCCTAAATATTTTAATCTTAACAAATAAAGCTATTTATTGTTTTATTTATTGCTATTAATTAAATGTAAAATTATTTGGTAATAGAAAATCGTAACTTTACAGTTTCAAAGATGAATAAAAACTTGATGATTGTTTTAATCTATACTTTTCTAAAATTGTAAATTCCCTTTCAGATTCGTAACTTTGTATGTTAGTATAAATGAATACATTCTGCCATTTTGTCGGTTTTATTCTATCAATCATATTCTTTTAGTCTTTTCGGATAAAATTTGAACAAAAATCAAGTAAAAAAATCACTTTGCTTAATTTTTGATTTACATAGAGAAGCACCTGCAAAACAGAAAGTCGCTATTTAATAAGCAATCAATACAGAACTATATACATATTATGTTTAATTCAATTACAAGCGTAGTCGCTAAAGTATTCGGTACAAAATCGGAGCGAGATCGCAAGAAACTTATCCCTTACGTAGAACAAGTAAATAAAGAATACAAAGAACTTCATGGGCTTACAGATGACCAGCTTAGAGAAAAAACTCGTGATGTAAGAGCAGAAATAAGAGAGTACGTTTCTGAAATAGACGCAAGTATAACAGAATTTAAAAAACAAATTGCAGACGATCCAGAAATGGACATCAATGCAAAAGAAAAAATATTTGTACAGATAGATAAATTAGAAAAAGATAGAAACATAAAGCTAGATGAAGTATTAGACAAAGTTTTGCCAGTTGTTTTTGCTATTGTAAAAGATACAGCCAGACGCTTTACAGAAAATAAAAAAATTACGGTAAAAGCAACCGAACACGACCGTAGAATTATTCAAAAAAGACAACAAGAAGGACGTTATCATAACGAAATCGAAATTACAGGAGAAGGAGACGATGCAACAGTAACATGGCACAACAAATGGACAGCCATGGGACAAGAAATTGAATGGAATATGGTTCATTACGACGTTCAGATTATGGGTGGCGTAGTGCTTTATGAAGGTAAAATTTCAGAAATGGCAACAGGAGAAGGTAAAACATTGGTGGCTACTCTTCCTGCATTTTTACGTGCTTTGTCAGGAAAAGGCGTTCATGTAATTACAGTAAATGATTACCTTGCCAAACGAGATTCGGAATGGGTTGCACCTATTTTTGAGTTTCATGAAATGATGGTGGATTGTATCGATAAGCACCAACCAAACACAGAAGCAAGAAGAAAGGCTTATGCTGCCGATATTACTTATGGAACAAATAACGAATTTGGTTTTGATTATTTGCGTGATAATATGGCTCGTGAAACCGAAGAGCTTGTTCAGCGTGGACATTATTTTGCCATGATTGATGAGGTAGATTCTGTTTTGATTGATGACGCTCGTACACCTCTCATTATTTCAGGCCCTGTTCAAGATGCAGGAACACAAGAATATGATATTTTCAAACCTCGTATTGAAAGACTGGTTGCTCTTCAACGTAAATTATCACAAGATTTCTTACAAGAAGCCAAACAAAAAATCAAGGCAGGAAACGAAAAAGAAGCAGGTTTGCCTCTCTTTAGAGCTTTTAGAGGTCTTCCTGAATATAAACCTTTGATTAAGTTTTTGAGTGAGCCAGGAATGAAGGCATTACTTCAAAAAACTGAAAACGAATATTTAGCTGATAATGCTCGTCGTATGCCGGAAGCTGATGAGCCATTATATTTCTTTATTGAGAAAAAACAAAATAAAGTTCAGCTTACAGAAAAAGGAACAGCAGCCATCACAAAAGATGGAGAAGATCCACGTTTCTTTATCCTTCCAGATGTAGCTACACAGATTGCTCGTATAGATAACGACAAAGACTTAGAAGACAAACAAAAATTAGAAACAAAAGAAAGGCTTCTTACAGATTATTCTATCAAAACATCACGTATTCATACCGTAACACAGCTTTTGAAGGCCTATACGCTTTTCGAAAAAGATACGGATTATGTAGTGATGGAAGATAAAGTAAAAATTGTAGATGAAAAAACAGGGCGTATTATGGACGGTCGTCGTTATTCTGACGGTCTGCACCAAGCCTTAGAAGCAAAAGAAAGTGTAGAAATTGAAGATGCAACACAGACTTATGCAACCGTTACACTTCAAAATTATTTCCGTATGTACTATCGTCTTTCTGGTATGACAGGTACAGCCGAAACGGAAGCGACAGAGTTTTGGGAAATTTATAAACTTGATGTTGTAATTATTCCTACTAACCGTCCAATTCAAAGAGATGACAGACAGGATAAGATTTTCCGTTCAGTACGTGAAAAATACAATGCCGTAGCCGATGAAATTCAGCATTCTGTACAAGCAGGAAGACCTGTTCTTGTGGGTACAACTTCGGTAGAAAATTCAGAGATTTTGAGTAGAATGTTACAAATGCGTAAGATTCCACATGAAGTTTTGAATGCAAAACAACACCAAAAAGAGTCTGAAATTGTAGCAAAAGCAGGTATTTCTGGAAATGTTACGATTGCAACCAACATGGCAGGACGTGGAACAGATATTAAACTTTCGCCAGAATCTAAAAAAGCTGGTGGATTGGCAATTATTGGAACAGAACGTCATGATTCTCGTCGTGTAGACAGGCAGTTGCGTGGTCGTGCTGGTCGTCAAGGAGATGTTGGTATTTCGCAGTTCTTTGTTTCTTTGGAAGATCCATTGATGCGTATGTTTGGTT
Organism: Flexibacter sp. CG_4_10_14_3_um_filter_32_15; assembly: GCA_002784125.1. Lineage (GTDB taxonomy): Bacteria > Bacteroidota > Bacteroidia > Cytophagales > Bernardetiaceae > Bernardetia. The sequence goes on along the minus strand of PFKD01000191.1, from coordinate 3,589 downwards.
CTGATAGAATTGCTAAGATTATGGATAGATTGGGATTAGAAGAAGGCGAAGTAATTCAGCATTCTATGATTACAAAATCTATCGAAAATGCACAACGTAAAGTAGAAGAAAACCATTTTGGTTCTCGTAAAAATCTTCTTGAGTATGATGATGTAATGAATCAGCAGAGAGAAGTGATTTACAAACGTCGTCGTAATGCACTTTTTGGAGAGCGTTTGGAGCTAGATATTATGCTTATTTTTGCAAAAGTATCTGACCAATTAGTACAGATTTATAAAGGCGATTTTGAGTCATTCCATTTAGAAGTATTTTCACTTTTAGGAATCCAAACTCAAATTACAAAATCTGAATTCCAATCTCTAAATGATCAAACTCTTTCTCAACGTCTTTATGAAGAGGCTTATAATGCGTATCGTCAGAAAAATAAAGATATTGCAGCAAAGGTAGTTCCGACTTTAGAAAATATCTTTGCAGAACGTGGAGGAAGCGCAAGAGAAATAATTATTCCTATTACTGACCAACGCAGAATGGTTCAGATGCCAGTCAATATTGAGGAAACGATTGAGAAAAAAGGAGCAAATCTTATTTCTGTTTTAGAGCAAACTATGGTACTTTCTATTATTGATAATCTTTGGAAAGAACATTTGAGAAATATGGATGATTTGAGACAGCAAGTACAAATGGCTCGTTTCGAACAAAAAGACCCATTGGTTATCTATAAAATGGAAGCCTTTGATTTATTCCGTTCGCTTTTAGATGAGATTAATCAAGAAATTACGTCTTTCCTTTCTCGTGCAAGACTTCATGAGCCTGATCCAGAAGAATTACAAGCTCTTCAAAATGCTCAACGTCGTCAGTTAGAACAGCGAATGCGTAGAGAACAAGAAGCTAAACAACAAATGGAAGTAAATCGTGCAGAAGAAGTCGACACAACAAGCGACAACCAAAGAGCGCACGGAACGCAGCAAAATATCACTCCAACTGCTCCAAGAACAGTTTCTCAAGAACCGGGGAGAAATGATGTAGTTACGGTTCGTTATAAAAACGGACAAGTCAAACAAGCAAAATACAAAAGTGTAATGAGTGATGTACGCAATGGAAATTGTGTAGTGATATAAGTAGCAAACAGTTTCCAAACTGTTTGAAAGAAAAAGCAACTTCAATAAAATGGAGTTGCTTTTTTTATGATTTTAATTAAAAAACCTCCAAAAAACACAACAATCATATCACTATACCAATACTAATAAATTAATTTTTAGTAAATATTATTCTTTTATAAAAACATTTACCTACATTTGCAGGACAACATAAGTTGTCTTTTTTTATTTTTATTCATAACTAAATTTTTTAATTCTATGAAAAAACTAATTTTTTCAGTCTTTGTACTGCTCACTTTTTTGTATGCCAAGTGTGAAGATGACACGCCCAAAAACCCAATAGACCTACTTCCACCTGCCACACAGATAGGCGCAAATACCTTTGGTTGCCTTGTTGATGGAGAGCCTTTTACGCCTGATGGAAGACCTTTGTCTTTTAGTAGTCAGTACAGTTTTAATTCGGTAGGAGATAGGTTTTCACTATCTGGAGGTAGAAGATATGAAGATAGATTTTTATCTATAGGAATGGTCATCACAACGCCAAGAATAGAAAAGAATGTGGTGTATGTCTTATCAAATGCAACTGATACAAGTAGCTTTGGAGAATACTACAAATATGCAGAATATCAAGTTGAGGGATTTACATCACAGGAACATAAAGGGGAAATGACAATTACTCGTTTTGAGGATAATGTTATCTCTGGCACTTTTTGGTTTGATGTAAAAGATACTGACGGTGTTGTTCACCAAATAAGAGAAGGGCGTTTTGATGTCAAATATTAATATTTCAACTTAACTCAATTAAATTTAAAAAAACATGAAGTCAATCAAATTAATTTTTGCACTTTTATTACTTTCGTTTAGCGCAGTAGCACAACAAGATGTAAGTACAGACTATGCAGACCAAATAAATGCTGCTTTTGCAGGTATCAACTTAAATCAAGTTCCTCATGGCTTACTGAAAGATTATGCTATGGAGTTTGCAGAACTCAATGATTATGATGGGCAGCTTACGAAAGAAAATATCTTACAGCGTGGTTCTTATGTTGCCGTTTACAATACTCTGTTAATGGCTCGTACAAGAACTGATGTACCCGACTTAGTAAAGCCAGAACAGTTTGAGGCACAATGGGAAAAATACCGTTTTCCTCATCATACGGCTATTAGTGGTGTGTTTTATAAGTATTCTCAACTTAATAATGCCTCTAATTTTAGAGTAGAAAATGGTGTTATTAGTCCTCGTCAAGCAGAATCAAACGCTTTTGCTCCTCCTAGTTTGTATCAAACAAAAGAAGTTTTTGCGATGGCTGCACCAGTTATGATTTACAAAAATCTTACTTTTTAGCTTTGTTTCTTGCAGTAAAACACAACCTCCTCACGTACTTCATAAAAACACAATCTAAAAATAATACTATATAAAAAACAATTATTTACCTTTTTGCTAATAGACAAAAATTGTCTTTTTTTATTTTTATTCATAACTATTTTTTTATTTCAATGAAAAAACTACTTTTTTCTTGCTTTGTATTACTTGCTTTTATGGGTAGCAAGTGCGAAGATGATACACCCAAAAACCCAATAGACTTACTACCACCTGCTACACAGACAGGAGAGAATACATTTGGCTGTCTTATTGATGGAGAGGCTTTTACGCCTGATGGAAGACCTAATTCTTTTAATAGTACATATATTTTTTCTGATGGAGGATACGATTTAATAGTACGTGGAACATGCACCAAAGTGGATGGTGTGTTAAGTCTGAGTATTGGAACAAAAAATTTAACAGTTATTTCAGGCAGAGTTTATTCTATGTTAAGTAGAATAAATGGTAATGCCTATGGAACTACATATAGATCTTCTAATATTTCTTATACTTCACCAGAATATTCAGGAGAGCTTTTTATAAGTAAGCATGATTCCATAAATCAGATTATTTCAGGAACTTTTTGGTATGACATTAAAGATGCTTTTGGAGATGTTCATCAGATTCGTGAAGGTCGTTTTGATATCAAATATTAATATTTCAACTTAACTCAATTAAATTTAAAAAAACATGAAATCAATCAAATTAATTATTGTACTTCTGTTGCTTTCGTTTAGCGCAGTAGCACAACAAAATGTAAGCACAGACTATGCAGACCAAATAAATGCTGCTTTTGCAGGTATTAACCTAAATCAAGTTCCTCATGGCTTACTAAAAGACTATGCTATGGAGTTTGCAGAATTGAATGATTACGATGGCAATCTAACGAAAGAAAATATACTACAGCGTGGTTCTTACGTTGCCGTTTATAACACTTTGCTTATGGCTCGTACTAGAACAGATGTTCCAGACCTTGTAAAACCAACAAAGTTTGAAGGTATTTGGTCAAAATACCGTTATCCACATCACACGGCTATTAGTGGTGTTTTTTATAAGTAAGTAGTCAGACACAATTATACTAACTTTTTTGTATCTTTGTCCTATGCAAGGAAAAAAACGTTTTATTACT
>PFKD01000034.1 GCA_002784125.1 Flexibacter sp. CG_4_10_14_3_um_filter_32_15 | reverse complement strand
CTTTAACTATCAGAGTAAATTCAATTTGCAAAGTTAAAAACTAGCTTGATTTGCTTTAAACGAGTACATTTTTTTTTCGTGCGTTTACCCTAACTTTCAGATGGAACTTCAAAAAGAGCAAATAAGCAGGTCAAAAGCTATAATTTGATTGCTAATAAAAATAACTTTTCTGCTAAAGTATTGATTACAGATATTGAAGGAAGAGAAAATGCACTTGAAATTGAAGACAATCATATAAAAGAGTATGAGAGAAAACATGGTAACAAACCAAGAGGAAATTTATGAAACATTCTCTATTCTGTATTTATCTTCACTCATCATATAGATCATAAAAATCATTTACTAATCAGTTACAGTATTTTGTAAAAAATGAAAAACGAATTTGATTATTTAATTATTGGACAAGGTTTGGCAGGTTCTATTTTAGGATATACCCTTCTTGAAAAAGGCAAAAAAGTAATGGTTTTGGACGAACCAAAGTTACAAAACTGTTCGAAAATAGCAGCAGGAATTTGTAACCCCATCACAGGAAGAAATCTTGTCAGAACATGGAAGAGCAACCAATTATTTCCCTTTTTAAATGATTTTTATCCAAAATTAGAAAAACAGTTTAATCGCAACTTCTTTTTCCAAATACCTATTTATCGTCCTTTCCAAACCTTAGAACAACAACAAGATTGGTCGGTTCAAGAAAATAAAGAAACAGAAGAAGTCATTTATCCTAAAAACAAATCTACTAGTAATTTTGAAAAAAATATAAATGACCCTTTAGGTGGACTTCTCATAAAAAATGGAGGACACTTGCGAACAGATATTTTTTTGGAAGCAATTAAGAATTATTTAATAGAAAAAAATGCCTATCAAAAAGAATTATTTGATTTTGATAAATTAATTTTAAACGAGAATAAGGTAGTCTATCAAGATATTCAAGCCAACCATATTATTTTTTGTAGAGGTGCAGCCGACCAAACAAATCCATTTTTTCATAAATTACCACTTGCACCAGCAAAAGGCGAAATTCTGCACATTGATTTTGATAGAAATGAAGAAACAGTCAGAAAACTAAATCAAATTATTCTGAATAAAGGCTGTTGGCTCGTTCCGTTTGATGATAAATTAATTGAAAATAATTTGAATAACAAAGTAAGTGCTTCAGAAAAAGAAATAATTACTACTTTTCGTACAGGCTCAACCTACAACCACAAAGATTTATCTTTGGAATCAACCGAAGAAGCAAAACAAGAAATCGAAACCAAATTACAAGCTGTTTTGAATCTTGATTATCAAATCATAAAACAAGAAGTAGGCATTCGTCCATCTACACGTACCCGTTATCCACTTATGGGAACGCACAAAGATTATCCTCAAATGAGTATTTTTAATGGTTTTGGTGCAAAGGGAGTTTCGATGATTCCGTATTTTGCCAATGAGTTTATAGAATATTTATTTACTGGAAAAGAATTAGAAAAAATAGTCCGAATTGATAAATGGCTGAATAAATAATTGTAAATTGTGAATGATAAATTGTAAAATTTAATTAGGAACGAATCTTGAATATTCATCATTACACTTTGTTTTTTCTACCACCGTCGTTGAGGTTTCACCGTCAACGAGGTTAATAAACACTCCAACTCACTAATTTATGAAACAAAATAGTTTATTCATTACCTTAGTTTTACTCCTTTTTTCAGTTACTGTTTTTGCTCAGAACACAGAAATAGCCGAAGTAATAGAGAAAGTAGAGTTTAGAAATATCAGTAAAAACAGAACAGGTTTTCCAGAAGGACAAATCAATTCTATTGCCATTGACCAAAATGATACAAAATGGGTCGCCACCGAAAATGGTCTAGTTGCTTTTTATGCCGATTCTACTGTCAGAACTTTTAATAGAGCAGGAAAATATGATTCTTTGATTGACAAAGTAAGCTCAATTCGTTTTGATGATAAAGGAACAATTTGGTTGGGTACATTTTCGAACGATATTGTTAGTGTAGTTAATTTGGATGCTTATGGCGAGTACATTTGGCATACCGAAATACCGACTTTTAGTAACAAGAGTTTTTATATCAATTCGATTGATGTAGATTCGAAAGGTGGAAAATGGATAGCAACGGCAGAGGGTGGACTTTGGCACATTGCAGCCAACAACAAAAAAACTCTTTACAACCGAGAATCTGACCCAAATATTCCTAGTGATAGAATCAATGCCGTTACGGTAGATAATGATGATGTCGTTTGGGTAGGAACTTCAGCAGGAATGTTTAATATCAAAAATGGAAAATTCAAAGATGCTTTTGATGTAACAAATAGTGGTTATGGTTATGATAATGTTTTACATATTGATTTAAAACCTGATGGGAATTTGTGTGTAACGGCTCTCAATAGCAAAGGAAAGCAATTTTTGGTGTGTAATCAAGAAATGTTCAGAATGTCAAAGCGAGTTACAAAGTCTAGAAATTTTAGGTTTAATGATGTTTTGGTTACACCAAATGAAAATGTTTGGATAGCAGGAAATGATGGTGTTGTTAAGTTTTCAAGAGATGAAGTTCCTATTTTTTATAATCAAGATTCGGGTTTGGTGGTTAGCGCAGTTACGGCTTTGGCGTATGATATTAATAATGATATTTGGCTCGGAACTTCAGAAGATGGGTTATTTAAGATGCAATTCAAGACAATAGAGATCCCAAAAGAAGCTGAAATTGTAGCTGTTGTGGAGGAAGTAAAACCTGTTGAACTTGAAACGAAAATTGAGGTAGAAGAACCCGAAATAAAGCTAGAAACAGAAATTGTAAAACCAAATATCGAAATAGCAAAAATAGAAGTTCCAAAAGTGATTTTTAATAAAAAAGAAATCAAAAAAGGGGAAGCTATCAGTTTAGAAAATATTGAGTTTAATATCAAAAGTTATTCACTCAATAATGCAGAAGGTGTCCAAGCTCTAGTTGATTTTATGAAGGAAAATCCGAAAGTAAGAATAGAAATTTCTGGACATACAGATAAAGACCCACACCCTTCGCACCCAAGTTATGCACGTATAGCCAAACAACAATTAGATTTATCAAGACAGCGTGTAGAAACAGTATATAAATATTTGACAGACAGAGGAATTGACCCTTCAAGAATAGAGAAAAAAGCCTACGGAGGAACAAAACCATTAGTAAAATTCAATTCTGCTGAAAATAGAAGGGTAGAAATGAAAATTTTGGAGGTAGAGTAAGTAGGAACGAGGGAATGGAGATTAGGGATTGGAGAATGAAAATACAATTTCAATTCCCTTAGCAATCGTCTGTAATAGGGGTGTTGATAATGGGTAAAATATATATGAAAACGAACTATTTTAAAAAAGTAGTTCGTTTTTTTTGCTTAAATTTTATTCATAAGTAGTTGATTATCAATGTTTTGTTGAGTTGTTGAAAAAAGATTTCAATTTTTTTTCTGTCCTGCCCTCACTTTTTGGTCTTTTGCTACTCTTATAGGTAAAGAGAGAAACTTAGTAGTTTTTTTCTTCAAAAATTCAAATGCCGTTGTTACTGTTTTAGCGAAGCGACACCAACAACATTACTGATTTTATACAATTCACAACCTTTATCTATATCTATTATGAAAATATTTTCATTATCACTTTTCTTGATTTTGTTCTTCTCTACTTTTGTAGTGATGGCGCAAGAAAAATTAAACCCTCGTGATTTGCCAGCAACAAATACCACTCCTGTAACGACAACTAATTCAAGCATTGATTCTACGCTCAAGGCTGCTTTAGGAGAAGACCTAAGTTCGCTTTTGAAAGAAACAGAAAGTGTACAGGCCTATTATTTAGATGGAAAAACGGCTGATGCTACTCAAAATGGTTTTCAAGGTTTTAAAGTATTGGAAACCAAAACGCTTACGGCTGAACAACTCAAAACGATTAAAGAATTGGTCTTAGACAAAAATACATACATTTTAGACCAATATGGAAAACGTTGTGATTTTGAACCAGAATTAGGTTTTGTATTCAAAAAAGGCAACAAAACAACTACTTTAGCCATTGCTCACAACTGCGATTTACTTCGTTTTCAAGGAGTGAAAAATTTCTTAGAAGACTGCGACCCTGCTCACGACAAGTTTCTAGCTCTTGGAAAAAGTATTTTTCCTGCTCGTTATACACAAACGACTGCACAAAATACGACCACAACAACTACAGATGAAAACACGCTTTTAGCTCAAAATAATCTACAAGCTAGAGGGAATGTTCATATCGTAACAGAAGGAGAGTGTTTGTACGGAATTTCGGCTAAATATGGAATTAAATTAGACGAACTTCTCAAACTCAATAAATTTAAAGATGAAAATGTAGTCATTCATGCAGGTGAAAAGCTAATTATCAAAAAAACGCAATAGAATTTTGATTTTACAACTAACTACTACTCACTCAATTCTAATTCACTCAACTTTATTAATTAATTATTCAATTCAATCAAACTTCTACTTCATTATGAAAAAAATATTTTTGACACTATCGATACTCATTATAAGCGTTACGCTTTCTTTTGCTGAAAATTTCCACCTTATCACAATTACACAGCGTGATGCAAGTGGAGAAAGTGTAGGCGCACCAAAAGATGAAGAGACTATTAAATTGTATGCAAAAGAATTAGCAGAAACAATAAATGCAAACCTAAAAGTACACAGTTTTGGACATCTAGAGTTCAGAAGTTCGACGGTTGAGCAGTTAGGTATTCGTCCAGAAGATATTGTTTGGTTTCATTATTCAGGACATTCACAAACTTACAATGGTTTTCCAATGGCAGGAAGAGTAAAACAAACAGAAATTTATGATTTATTGAGAGCAAAAGCAAAATTTACGCTTTCTACTTGGGACGGTTGTAATATCAATCAACCCATAGCAGATTTGAGGTTTGCGACTGCTCGTCTCCCAAGCGCAACGCAAAATATTCGTCGTCTTTTTCAAGCAAGTCAAGGAAGTGTAATTGCAGCAGCTTCTCAAACAGGAGAGGCTTCTTGGGGCAGTAAAGAATTAGGAGGAATTTTTACAAATTCTTTTATACAAGCAATTCGTATGGTAACTTATGAATCTTCAGCAGCTACGTGGGAAGAAGTAAAAGCAAAAGCAGAGCAACTAACACAAGAAACTGCAAGAAGTGCAAGAAGAACTCAGTCTCCTAAAATTATACTTCATATAGGAAGACAAGTAGAAAATCCAGCTACTCATAATGCACCAGAAACTGCTCCTATATTACACATCGTAAAAGTAGGAGAAACGTATGAAAGTATTGCAAACTATTATCGTAAATATGAAAAATATGCTAGTCTTACGGCTGCACTTTTGAGAAAATATAATAGCAGTGTCCCTTTTAAAGAAGGTGCTGAATTATATCTTATTCAATAATGGTTAAATAGTGATTTAATTAAACCTATAAGGTTTTCAAAACCTTATAGGTTTGAGTATAAATATAATAAAAGATAGTTTATGTAAAAATTATGAAAAAAAATACTTGCTTTTTGTTTTTTTTATTTATACTTGTAAGTCAAGTTTCTGCACAATCTTTTCATTTGATTATTGTAAGTGATACAAAAGACAAAACGATTGGAGAAAGTTGTAAAACAAATACCAAAAGAATAATGAAAGAATTTTATGAAGTAGCTTGTCTTTTAGAAATTCCTCTCATTGCTTATCTTTTAGAAGAAGAAAATGCTACCACAACCAAAATAAAAGAAACACTAAAAACTATCAAAACAAGCCCAAATGATATTTGTATTTTTTATTATTCTGGACACGGAGTGAGCGATACAGCAAGTCAGTATCCCAAAATTTTATTAAAAGGACAGACTTTGCCTTTGTCTTTTATTCATTCTGAATTAAAACAAAAAACAAACCGTCTGACTATCAGTATGGCAGATTGTTGTAATGCTCTCGGTACTTCGTCGGCTGTTACGACCTTTAAAAGTGAAGATTCTTTATTAAAATCAATTTATTTTGATAATAAATTAGCAAACGATAAAGAGAAAAAAGAAAATTATAAGAAATTATTTCTACAAACAAAAGGTAATATTGTGATGAGTGGAAGCATAAAAGGACAAAGTTCGTATATGCAGGACAAATACGGAGGGTTTTTTACAGATAGTTTTATTAGTTCGTTTTATTATTTGGCTCGTTCGACAAAGAAAAATCAAATCAACTGGCAAAATCTCCTTTTGATGACACGAGAAATGACATACCGAAATAGCCGAGCAGCAGAACGAACTCAAATAGCACAGTTTTTAATTCATCTGAATTAATGTTCCATAAATTTAAAATTGTCGTAAAAAATAGGGTTAAAATTTTAGCGATTACCTACATGTTCTTTTAATTTCAAACTTTGTCCCATCCTAACATAGCGTTACACAATTAATTTAATTATGGAACGTAATTATGTAAAACGAACTCAAAAAGATTA
>PFKD01000329.1 GCA_002784125.1 Flexibacter sp. CG_4_10_14_3_um_filter_32_15 | reverse complement strand
TTTATTATCATTCTACAAAGGTTACGCAACTTTGTTGCTAGGAAAGGACTATTTTAGATTTTATAAATGTCACTCATGTTAAATATAAATATTCAGAGAAAGCTATTCAAGTTTTGTCAGTTGATGAATCAATTCGTAAACGCCCTGCGATGTATTTAATGCAAATGAATAATAAAGGATTTACGAGATAATTGAATATTTCTCATTCCTAATTTTCAATTTTTAATATTTCACTCTCTACTCTCTTAATTTTCTCTCTATCCATTCTATTCAAATACTGTTTTGCAATTCTGTTTTCAGGCTTTCTATCAAAAGTATAAAGTGTAATAATGAAAATAAATTCAAGAGGTTTCATCAGAAAATAAACAGAATCGGCTACAAATTTATTATTAAAAATGCCGTAGTATTTATGAACTACATCTCCAACTTTGTTATAATTTCGTCTTATTAAATGGTGTAATTTGGGAAAGTTTTCTTCTATGAGTTCCTCAAAAGCATTAGCCACCAAAAGCTGACGATTACAAATAATTTTGTTGCCTCCTCGCTCTCCATATCTAACAGGCTTTACCACTTCTGAATGTCCGTTTGCAGCCACCGAACACAAAAAATGACCTCCACAACTTACATTATCACACATATAATTAAGCTCAGAAAAACCATGTTTGTAGGTATCTGTAAAAGCACGAATGATAGAATCTGGTTTTTGTCCGAATAATAGTAAAAAAGATATAATAGTTATAAAAATAGGCAAAGCCAAAATCAAAAAAACAGGATATTTCAGAATCGGTTCAAGATGCAAGATTTTCCAAGCTGTTTTTTCTAGTGGATTGCTCAACTTTTCTACTTCTGTGGATTGACTAAAATTAGAATCTAAAAACTGACTTTGATTAGATAAAAGCTGAAAAATAAAAACGATACTGATAGGAAGATTTCCAATAATAGCAATTTCTCCCACTTGGATAGCTACAAAAATATTGAGTACAAAACCGAGTAACAAAGTAGCATTTATAAAAACTTCTAAAACAGGACTAAGAATTTTAGTTTTAAAGATAGAATAAAGACAAGCAAGAACAGCAACTGCAATTAAGACATAAATAGTTGGCTTGTGTTCTGGAGAAAAAACAGCACTTTCTGTACAGCAATTATTTGTACTTTCATCAAAAACAGCAAGGTATAAAAATGGTAATCCTACAATTATTAAGGTATCTAAAACTTTACATATCGTTTTAGAGTACAATCTTTTGTTAGTAAAAAGATATACCAAAAACTCCACGCCAATAGCTAAAACAGGAGCAATCAATAAAAATAACAAAATCGGCATTTTATCTAAAATTATAAATGATACATTTGTTTTTCAAAAGATACGAAATTTAAAATAAAAAAAGTCAATCCAAAACATCATTTTTGATATTCTGAATTGACCTTTTTTACTCTAAAAATAAGTTTTATCTATATTGATAGACTTATTGTACCACTTTAATATTAAGTGTAATTGTACCTGTTTCACCAGCATCAACACTTGCTACATGAGCCAAACCTTCTTTTCCATCAGCCGTTCTGAAAGCAAATACTTTACCAGCAGCCAGTTGATTTACACGAGAAGCCGAACCTTCACTTTGATCACCATTAACTGCATCAGGTTGAGTACCAGTAGTATAAGCATCAATTAATTTTTGACCTTCACCAGTTCCAATGGCATTAAAGTCAGCTTCAGAAAGACTTGTGTTTTTGAAACGAGTATTGTTTCTTGTACTCCAAGAACCATCGCTAGTAGAAAATACTGATTCAACAGAAGCATCTCTCAATGAACCAATTACAGCACCTTGATTATTAGAAGCAGAACCTTGAAGATAAGCCATATCTATTTGAGCAGCATTAGATTTTGCATTTGCAATCGTATAAACAGTTCCTGAATTAGCATCTAAGAAACTACCTACATTAGCATTACTTTGCGCTCCCAAAAGACGAGCATCAAAAGCATCAATAGCAATAGGGTCAGGTGTAACAGTAGCTTCATTGATAGTAATATCAGCAGACTGACTAGAACGGTTTCCAGCTTTATCAACAGCTTCAATAGTAACTGTAATTGTTGAACCTGCATCAGCAGCAACACCTGTAAAAGCAAAACTACCACTATGAGATTTGTTGTTTGTAAAATCTGAACCTGTAATAGTTTGTTGAGTAGTATTACGAGAAATCACACGAATTTCTTCAAGATTTTTTTCAGAAACTACTGTATAAGTAAACTCTGCAGTTTGTCCTACATCAATCGTTGCGCTGGTTGGATTGATAGTAATTGTTGGAGCAGGATCTACACCTTCTGTTTCTCCACAAGAAGAAAGTGTTCCGACGGTTAAAAGTAAAAGAACTAAATACGAGAAATACGAAAAGATTGATTTTTTCATTTTGAGAAAATTTTGATTGAATAAAAAGTAACTTAAAAAAGTTGAGTTAAAAAATTGTTGGGTATAAATTTGATAATTCCGACTTGATAAAAACATTAAAGTTAATATCCAAAACATAGATCAATCAAAAGTATTGCCAAGTTTACCGAAAGAACACAAAAGTTGGTCGAAAGTGTCATTATAAACTAATCCACTTCTACGACTTTCATTTTTTCGGTATAAACCAAAAAACGTCTGATTTTGCGTTTGCCCATTTGATAAAGTGCCGTTGCATAGCCATTGATTTGTTGTGCGTGTTTTGGGTCTATCTGTCCCGTTTTGTAATCGATAAGAATAGCTGTATCGCCTTTTATCATCATACGGTCAGGACGTAAAACCCTACGGTTTCCCTTTTGAATAATTTCTTGTTCGTTTAAGATTTGATACGCATTTGGATTGTTTGCGTTTTCTTTTTGGGAACTATCAATATCAGGACGAAAAAATTCTGCAATCTGTGGCAGCATCATGACATTTTTCATTTCGGTTTCTAAACTGTGTCGCTCATCTTCTGCAATAAGTCCTTCACTAATAAGGCTTTGAACTGCTTTTGAAGTGTCATTAATTGTAAAAATTTTTTCAAAAGCATAGTGCATCAACAGGCCGTCCTTTCTAGAATCATAAAAATCTTCTACCGTTAAGTAGCTTTCATCATAACGCAGATTATTTTTTCTGACTCTGATTTTGTTTCTAGCTTCTGTACTGGCGAGTTCTTTTATATTGAGCGTTTGTTTGTCATTAACCTTTGTCTTGTGCTTTTTGTTTGAATTATCTTCAAAGAGTAAATATTCTTGAGGGTTAATTTTCTGAACTCCTTCTGCTTCTCTCAAAAGAAAAAAGCCTAACAAATCAGCAATATCTTTTACTTTATCGATATTAAAATTGTCTTCTTTTGTAGTATCATTTGCTTTTGTTTTGATAGGTTTTTTATTTTCTAATTTAGAAACTTCTTTTGTCAGAATAAATAACTTTTCGGTCGGACGTGTCAGACCAACATACAAATTATTTATGGCATCAATAAAATTAAGCGACCATTCTTTTTTATAATTCTCTGAAAACATTCCATCTTTCATCGTTTCACGCATCGACAAAATCATCGTAGAAAGCTCAGGCGCAATCGGATTATTTTCCCATTCTACCCAAAGCTGACTCGAACCTCGTGGCGTAACTTTCCAATCTGCAAACGGCATAATCACGACAGGAAACTCCAAACCTTTACTTTTATGAATCGTCATGACACGCAAAGCTGCACCACCTTCTGGCGAAGAAATCGAAATTCTTCCTTTTTTGCGTTCCCAATGTTCCAAAAAGTCTAACAGATTATCATTCTTATTTCTACTAAACTCAAACAAAACATCAAGTAACTTTTGAATGTAAAGCTGTTCGGTATGATGGCGATAGAGTTCCAATTCTCTAATGAGTTCTTCAGCAATTTCGTAAAGCGAAAGATGACGTAGAACAGGCATTGAAAGCGTTTTTTTGAACTGTTCTTTTATGATTTTGGTAAAATTCTCTTCGTCTTCATTATTTACTTCATCAGCCAAATCAAAAGGAGGATTTTCAGATTGAAATTTTTGTTCCAAATGATTTTCCAAAAACTCAATAATTTCTAATTTTCGTGGTGCATCATCGGGTTGTTGCAACAAAAACATAAAATTAATAATTGTCTGAACCACTTTTGAAGAAACCAAAAGCAAAGAATCGCCAGAAATAACAGGGATTTTTTGTTCAATAAATTTTTCAGCCAAAAAAGCACCCATTCCGTTTGTTCTGACCAAAATGGTAATATCTTCTAACTTATAATTCTGTTTTTCTAGTTTTTTTACTAAATCCAAACAATATTCAAAGGTGCGTTCTTGATATTCTTTCTGACTGGTATTTTTATCTTTTTCTACAAAACGAACCGACACATGTCCACCTTCTTTAAAGACTGTTTCTTGAATTACCTCAGCATAATGCGAAGACAAATCTGGACAAACAGAATCAAAACGCTTTCTAATAAAATGAAATAATTTATTATTAAATTCTACAATATTTGGGTCGCTACGACGATTTGTACCTAGAATTTGCTGATTGGCGTGTTCTTGAAAAATATCTATATGTTCGATAAGCATAGAATCTGGGTCTGCACTTGGAACATTTGGCAGGTTTACCAAAAGGTCTGCATCTCCACTTCGCCAACGATAAATTGCCTGTTTTGCATCTCCAACGACCATACTACGCATTCCATTTGCCAAACTATTGGAAACCAAAGGAATCAAATTATGCCATTGCATCTTTGAAGTGTCTTGAAATTCATCTATTAAAATATGCTTGAATTTTTCTCCAATTCGTTCAAAAATATACGGAACAGGTTCATTTTCAACAATTTTATTGATTTTTTCATTAAATTCACTCAAATAAACATGATTTTTCTTTTCCTTTAAATATTCAATTTGGGCAGCAATTTCTTCTAAAAACATCATTTGAAAAATAAATCTTCGCATCATTCGGCTGTACGCATATTTTTCTTGAAACTCTGTTTTTAAGGCTTCAATCTTCAAAACCATTTCCTTTATTCTAGGAGAAAGTTGTCTTATAGCTTCTAATGCTGAACCTTTTGTAGCTTTTGCTGCCCATTTATTGAGTTTTAATCCATCATTTGCGACGTAGGAAAGTAGAGGTTTTTGTTTATCCCACTCTTCTTTTATTTTATCTTCATTGGTGGCATACGTCAGAACATAATTATAAATTCCTCGTGTGGAATAATGAAAATCTTTAGCTACCAATCCGTTCTCTTCGAAACTGCTCAACAAAATTCTACCAAAATCTCCTGCTTGTGGAATGACTTCAGTTTCTACTTTTTCTATATAAGAAAGATAATCAGCTTTTACCATTTTGAGTTGTGTTTGGGTAAGAGCTTTTATTTTTTCTACGGAATATTTTTTTGCTTCTTCAAAAATTATCTTACCAAAATCTAAAAGTCCTCTATCTACATTCCAATTTTTTTCGTCTTGTGTTTCTTTCAAGACAAATTCTTTCATGACTTCGCTCAAATGATTATCTCCACGTTCTCCAATTTTGTAATACATTCGGCTAACGGCTTCCTCTAAGGCTTCTTCAATGTCCATTTGAATCTCAAAATTGGGAGGCAAATCCAAATCTTTGGTAAAAGCCTGTACAATTCGTTTGGAAAAAGAATCAATCGTACTGACTGCAAAATCAGAATAATGATGCAAAATAGTTTGATGCAATGCCTTCGAACGCTTCACAATTTCTTCTTTTGTGATTTCTATTTGTGGATATTCTTCCTTTAATTCCTTCAAAATATCATGAAACATAGAATCTTCTTCTGCCGTTTCCAAGACCGAAAAAGCATCTAATTTGCTCACAATACGCTGTTTCATTTCCTTTGCTGCATCATTGGTAAAAGTTACTGCCAAAATATGACGGTAATAATGCACATCAAATTTGCCCAAAAGGTCTGGATTTGGACTTGCTAAAGCAATTTTGATATATTCTTTGGTAAGCGTATAAGTTTTGCCAGAACCTGCTGAAGAACGATAAATAGAAAAAAGCATTTTTTTGTTGGGAAATAAGAATTAGAGATTAGGAATTAGGGAATGAAAATTACGGTAAAGCAAAGTTAGAAACTACTTAGTTTGTTTTTTGATTTTCAAGACAAAATCTTCTGATACTTCAAAAAGTTGAGCAATTTGAGAAACGGATAACATATTTTGTTCTATTATTATTTTTATTCTTGTTATTTTCTCTTTTTGCACTCCTTCTTTTTCTCCTTTTTCTAACGCTTTTACTTCTGCACTATAAATAAGCGTTTTTTCTCTACTAACAGAATCCCAATAGGTATCATAATATTCTAATTCTTGTTTTGAAAATGAACTTTCTTTCAAATATTCGATAGCTTCTTTTATTTCATTTTGATTGATTAAATCTTCTGAAATAAGTAGTCGT
>PFKD01000434.1 GCA_002784125.1 Flexibacter sp. CG_4_10_14_3_um_filter_32_15 | reverse complement strand
ACCAATATCTCATCAACAGAAGATAGTTTTTTTGACCGTCAAGAACGCATCGATTGGTGGGAACAAGATAAATTAAAAAATGCAACTATTTTGGTAGTTGGTGCTGGTGCAATCGGCAACGAAACACTCAAAAATTTAGCTCTTTTAGGAGTTGGAAATATTTTGATTACAGATTTTGATGATATTTCAAAGTCTAATTTGAGCCGAACCGTTTTATTCAAAAAAGGCGATGAAGGCAAACGAAAAGCACAAACGGCAGCCGAAAGAATTAAAGAAATGGCTCTTTCAGATGATTTTAAAGTAAATTATTTTGAAGGCGATGTTGTTTGGGAACTCGGAACTGGCGTTTATAGACACGTAGATATAGTTTTGGGTTGTTTGGATAATGTCGAAACTAGAATTGCCGTAAACAAACAATGTTATTTGGCAGGTACGCCTTGGATTGACGCAGGAATTTATGAATTAGGTTTGAGAATTAATTTTTATCAGCCACCTCATGCGCCTTGTTATCAGTGTAGTTTGTCGCCAAATCAATGGCAGGCAGCTAGAGAGCGTTATTCGTGTGATGATTTTAAAAAGCAAGTAGTTAGTGAAGGGAAAATTCCTACGGTTCAGATTGCCTCTGCTTTGGTGGGTGCTTTGCAAGTGCAGGAAGCTATAAAATTTCTTTGTGGACAAGAAGTTCCTGTCGGAAAACAAATTTATTATCAAGGAAAAACAAATGATTTTGATGTTTTTGATATGCCAGATAATCCTGATTGTTGGGCGCATCAAGCGAGTTATGATGAAATTATTTCTTTAGACTTGGATACAGATATTTTACTTAAAGATTTTCTGAAGGAAATTTCTAAAGCCGAAAATTCAGGCGAAGGTGCAACTTTAGATTTTAGAGGAGATAGAACGTTTGTAAAGAATATGTCGTGCCGAACTTGCCAAAAACAAATTGAATTTTACCGTCCTTCTTTCCGTATTTTTGATTACGAAAGTCATTGTGAAGAGTGTAGAAGTGAAGGTGAAAATAGTACAGAAAACCAAACTCCTGCACCAAAAGAAACCGTCGGACAATTCAATTTAGAAAAAACAGAAGAAAGGCTCTTGAATTTTTCATTAAAAGAATTAGGCATTCCTATTTTGCATGTTGTGGCTGTTCAAGATACAGAAGGAAAACATAAATATTATGAACTGACAGGAGATAAGAAAAAACTTTTCAGTTAGTAGTAAGTAAGTTACCAGTAATCAGTTAATACAGATACATTTTTGATTAATAATGTATCTGTATTTTTACTTCATTTTCATTTCTCTGTATTTTCTGTAGTATTCTCTAATCCCTAAGCCGTTGTTGGTGTCGCACCTAAGACACTTACATTCAATTTATCCAAACATTCCTCCAAAAGCTCTGCATTCGTTTTCTCAAAAATAGGATGCACAAAATGAGGTGCAATTTCCACCAAAGGAACAAGTGTAAAACGACGCTCTTGTAAAAATGGATGAGGAATTTTTAAATCTCTTTTTTGCTCTGTACCATCTTCTGTTTCTTCCAAAATTTCATTTTCATAGTATAAAATATCTACATCAATCGTTCTGGCATACCATTTTTGATAGCGTTTTCTGCCTAATTTTTTTTCTATATCTTCTATCTGAACTAATATTTCTTGTGGAGATAATAAAGAAGAAATTTGAATAACTTGGTTCAGAAAGCTAGGCTGATTTTCTACACCCCAAGCAGCCGTTTGATAAATGCTTGATTCTACTTCAATCTCTCCAATCTGTAGAGAAATGTATTTTTTTGCTTCTAAGATATTCTGCTGTCTATCTCCTAGATTTCCTCCTAATAGTAGAAAAATGGTTTTTTGTGTCATTTTTATTATTTATGATACTTTTTTACGATAAGGGTACATCTCAAGATGTCGCTTTATTAATTTTATAGGTTGTAGGGAAAAGGCAAGCCTTTTTCTTCCATACAGTTTTTTTCCAATTTAAAATGCTAGTTTAGGAAAAGGCAAGCCTTTTCCCTACTAAAAACGACATTTTGAGATGCGCACTACGATAAATATAAAATAGAAACGAGGATAATTTTTTTATGAATTATCCTCGTTTGTTTAAGATTTGATTGGTTTGATTTTTTTATTGAACAATAAAGTAATAGGTGATTTGGCTTTCTAGTCCTAAAATATCTCTTGCGTATATACTCAAAGTATATCTAGTACCTATTCTTGAATTCTCTTCGGTACTAAATGTAAAGTCTTCTTGTTCACTAGAGAAAAATACAGCCAAGGTATTTAGATTATCTCGTCCTTGAGTGGTAATAGGTGTTTGATCTTGTATTCCCCAGTTTACTTCGTAGCTTTCTAACAATAAGTCATCTGTGATTCTGTTAATTAAGCGATAAGGAGTGTCTGGTGAAATAGATACAGGAGCATTAGGATTAGAACTAAATTCTATTACATCATTGAAATTACTAGCTAGTGCAAAACGAAGCTCTAATAAATTAGGAGGTTGGTTTGGTATAATATCAATAATAAATTCCTTTGTAGCTTTATTATTAGCCAAATCAGTAGCTTCAATTTTAAATGTATAAGTATCTTGATTTGCAGCATTTGAAGGAATAGGAATCAGAAGAGGCATATCTAGAAGAGTATCCATTTTTACAGATTCATTATTTACAGACCAAGTTTTAAAAGGTGTATTAGAACCATTAAAATAAACGGAAATAGACCTTACTAATCCATTTATATCTGTAATAAGTCCGTCTGTAATAAATAATTCTTGCCCTTCTATTACTTCTACTGTTGAATTGCTTGTATTTAATGTAGGAGTTGTTGTAATAGAATTAATAACTGGAAGAATACGATCACAATCTACTAGAAGTGTATAATCAATCACTCTTTCATTTCCTGTTTCATCTATTGCAATGAGTCTTAAAATAATATTTCCGTTGGGAACAGTAGAAGGAATTCTAAGGTCATTACCAAAAAGAGCTGCTAAATCAACTGAATCTTCTCTTATTGGTGAAAATTCTCTTCTAAGGGTAAAGTAAGTACTATCACCTCTTTCATTTAAGAGTTGCGCTCTTATTTCTTTTAAGCCTACATTATCAATAGCTTTTCCTATAACTATGAGAGCTTGTAATTGACAAGCAGGCGTTTGACTTGTACCATTAATTTCTGGTAAAATAACATCAGGAAAATTAAAATCAGGCTCTGAAACATCTCCCTCTACAACAAACCGTTTTGATATATTTGTAATTGCTCTTCTTCCACTAACATCTATGACAGTAAGTGTAAGCTCATAACTTCCTAAAATAGCAGTAGAAGGTATATTCGTAACTGCAAATTGTTGTAGGTTTAATGATCTTGCTTTTATACTGTCATTACTTAATATTATAGTCGTGTCAAAAGAACTATTAAATCCTATTGGTTTTATATCAATCTGAACGGTGTCTATACCAAAATTATCAAATAAAACAACATCTAAAAAAATAGTTTCTGTTACATTATATTGCTCTTGTAAAGTAAATTCTCCAATACTAGGATCTAAAAGGTCTTCAATAGGAACACACCTAGAAAAACCTATTACTAAACTCAAAGAAAGAAGTGATAAAAATAAATATTTTTTATAACGTGTTTTGTATAACGAAAAATTCATAAATTTTATAATTATTTATAATTAGATAGCGCTTAACTTTATAGTAGTATAGTATTGATTTAGAATGAACTAATAAAACTAAATGGTGTCTGAAATTTCCTACTGCGTTTTAAAGTTACAGTTTTATGCGTACTTTACAGTCTAACGCTTCTTTTTTTATTAAAAATACAAACAATAAAGACGATTTTCAAAAAAATATCATTTATTTTTGAGATTCTTTCCTTAAATTGATTTTATTACTGATTTTTGATAAATTAAATTATCAAGATTAAACCATGTTGCTGCTTTTATCAAGCAAAAGGAAAAATTTTACCAACTTCGAAAAGATATATGCTTTTTAAAAAAATTATAACTGCTTTTGTCAGACAGACAGACACCAATGATGGAATTGATATACGATTCGGTAGATATTCTGATGCTCACAAAACCCTAGAAAAATACGATTCGTGGGCAAGGTCGACAGGTTTTTTCGAACAGAAAAATTATTTACAAGCCTACCTAGAATTTTTTAATTATTTGTTAGATGATGATGAAAGTAATTTGAGTTATGATACCGTGCAGATTAATGAAAAAGGAAATCTAACTGATTTTAAAATAGATTTTACGCTTCAACAAGGTTCGAAGATAGTGCGTGGTTTTGCCAATTCAGAAGAATTTGTAGGAGAAGTAAAGCTCGTAAAGGTAAAAGATAATTTGCATGTTGCACTTGGAAGGCGATTGATGGAAATGAATTATAATCTGTTGTATAGTGGTTTTTCTTTAGATGAAAATGGCGTTATTTGGATTCGTTTTACGACCAATACGGTTGATAGTTTTGCAGGAAAATTATACAATGGACTTAGAGAAATTGCCACTCGTTCGGATGCACAAGATGATTTATTATTAAATGAATTTACAAATCAGTTAGAATCCATTGATGACAAACACATTGAATTTTTGTCAGAAGACCACCAACAAGTAAAGCTCCGTTTTCTCAAAAAATGGATAAAAGAAACACTAGAAGAAGTAAAAAAACTCAATGCCGAACACCTTGCATCAGCTATTTCGTATATGCTATTAACACTTTTGTATCGAATAGATTATCTACTGACTCCAGAAGGAACAATTACGGCAATGTTGGAAGACATTCATAAAGTAGTTTTTTATGACCAAAATCGTTTGCCTGTTCAACGAAATGCCTATGCGATAAAAGAATTTGAAAAAATAGCAGCTTTATCAGATGAAGAATTATTACCTAATTTTTATGAAACTAAATCTACTTTCGGAATTGCAAAACCTGCTTATGAGAAAGAAATTAAGGAAATAATAGAAAAACAATTACAAGCTGCTGCTTGGTTTGATAAAAACGAACAACAAGAATTTACACCTTTTGTCTTTGAGTACATTGCAGGATATTGTTTGTTTAATTATGGCTTACCACGTCCGACAAAGGAATTTTTACATTTATATTTTCAGATTGTGTATGCTGATTTTTTTAAGGCACTAGGAGCAAAACATACTTTTTCAGATACAGAAAATGAGAAGAGTGAGAAGGAAATAATTTTGAATAAAAGTCTGATTACTAAACGAATAGATTTTATTTTAGAAACGTGGGAAGAAATGTATCCTAATCTTACCAAAAAAAATCTAAAAATTTCATACAAAGATTTTACAAAATTCTCTTTTGATTATTTTTCTTTTGTAAAAGAATTGAAAATGAGCTAAATCAGGTATCAGTAAGTAAGTAAATGGACAGTTTAAAATGGATAATTGATAATTAATAAAACGTTGATTGTCAATATATTAGATTAAAAAATAAGGTGCATTAATTTCATTCTAATTTCCATTTCCATTTCCTAATTTCCATTTCCTAATTTCCATTTCCTAATTTCTATTTCCTAATTTCTATTTCCTAATTTCTATTTCCTAATTTCCATTTCCTATTTCCTATTTCCTATTTTCCATTTCCTAATTCCTAATTTCCAAACCCATTTCTAACTATGAAAAAAATTGAAATAAAACTACCTAATCCACTTGCACCTGCAAAACCAATTTTGATAGATTATCATGTTCCTGAGCAAAGGACAAATTCTCAAACTCCTATTATTGTTTTTTTACATGGTTTTAAAGGATTTAAAGATTGGGGAGCTTTCGATCAAATGGCTCAAATTTGGACACAAAAAGGTTTTTTAGTTTTTAAAGTTAGTTTTTCTCACAATGGAACTACATCCGAAAAACCTCTTGATTTTGAAGATTTAGAAGCATTTGGACAAAACACACTTACAAAAGAGCTTTCTGATACAGCAACAGCAATAAATTTCATTTATAATAAAAAATCAGATTTGCCTAAAAGGAATATAGAAGATATTCGCCTTGTCGGACACAGCCGAGGGGGAAGTACAGCCATTATTTATACTTCTAAAGACGGACGAATCAAAAAAGTAATCACTCTTTCGGCAGTTAGTGATTTGGAGGAGCGTTATTTTAATGAAAAAAATAAAAAAGAATGGCATAGAAACGGAGTTGTAACTATTGAAAACGGACGTACTAATCAAAAGATGCCTTTGTTTGAATCTTTTCATGAAGACTTTAAGAAAAATCCTGCAAATTATTCTGTAAAAGAAGCTACACAAAAACTGGCTCAAGCAAATACGCCACAGCTTATTCTTCACGGAGCAAAAGACCTGTCAGTTACGCCACAAGATGCACAAGATATTTTTGAGTGGAGTCAATCTACGACAAATCAGAAGCAAAATGCAAAACTGGTTTTGATAGAAGATGCAGACCATACTTATAATACAAAACACCCTAATTTAATAAGCAATATTGAAGAATTACCTGCTCCTTTTTTAGAAATGA
>PFKD01000184.1 GCA_002784125.1 Flexibacter sp. CG_4_10_14_3_um_filter_32_15 | reverse complement strand
ACGAGTACAATTTTTTTTCGTGCGTTTGCCCTAATAGAAGATTGAATAAAAAATGGCTATTTTCGCCTAAAATGTAGCTGACAGTTTTCAACTGTCATTATTAAACTATAAGTATTGCTGACAGTTTTCAACTGTCAGCTACTCAATACAAAAAACATTCTATGCTTGACCGTAAAAAAGCTCCTGATTTTCAGCTTATCGAAACTCACAACCTTCCAAAAATAAATACTCAAAAATTAAAAAATGGTATTTCATTTCATCAATTAATTACCAAAAATCAACCTGTTTTGGGTTTTCAGATTGCTTTTGAAGCAGGAAGATGCCAAGAAAACAAAACAGGAGAGGCTTCTTTTATGGCGCAACTACTTTTAGAAGGAACGCATACTCATACAGGAAAACAAATTGCTGACAAAATATCATTTTATGGAGCTTCTATTAATATAGATTCTGGAAATGATTTTACGATTGTTTCTTTTTATACCTTAGGGAAGCATTTGGAGCAACTTTTACCTTTATTAAAAGAAGTTTTACAAGAACCTACTTTTCCTCAATCAGAATTAGATAATTTAAAGAATCGCTCGGTTCAAAATCTCAAAATTCAAGAGGAAAGAACAGCCTACCGAGCAACAGTAAAACTAAAAGAAGTTCTCTTTAAAGAAAATCATCCCTATTCAGCTTCTTCAAGTGAAGAAAGTATTAGAGCTATTCAAAGGCAAGATGTAATCGATTTTTATGAGAATAATATAAAATCAAATCCATTTGAGGCTTATTTGGTAGGAGATATTGATGCAGATTCTGAAAAATTGATAACTGATTTTATCAATAGTTTTGATGTTGATGCCGACAAAAAAGACAAAGAATTATTAGAAAACCCTACTAATTCAGTTACAAAAATCTATGAAGAAATTGAAGGAAGCGTACAAACTTCTATTCGAATAGGGCGACTTCTTTTCAATCAAAAGCACCCAGATTATGCAGCTTTTAAGGTCATGAATATGATTTTGGGAGGTTATTTTGGTTCAAGATTGATGCAAAATATTAGAGAAGATAAAGGTTATACGTATGGAATTTCATCAAGAAATGCAGCTATGAAAAATGGTTCGTATTTCGTAATTGGTACAGATGTAAAAAAGGAAATTTATCAAGATGCCGTTTCTGAAATTTATAAAGAAATTGAAAAATTGAAAAATGAACCTGTTTCAGAAGAGGAATTAGAAAATGTAAAAAATTATATGAGTGGGAATTTTTTGGGTTCGCTCTCAACAGCTTTTGCAGTTATGGACAAAATGCAAGATATTCATTTGTATAATTTGGATGAAAATTATTATAATGATTACATAACCAAACTAAGAAAAGTAACTATTGAGGATGTCCAAAAAGTAGCTCAAACTTATTTAGTAGATTTGACAGAAGTATGTATAGGCTAAAACAAATTTAGATTTTAGAAGTCAGAATTTAGATTGATTTATTCAATTTCTAAATTTATTTGAATTTAATTCTAATTTCTAAAATCTAACTTCTAAATTTATTCAAAATGAAATTTTACAAATATCAAGGAACAGGAAATGATTTTATTATGATTGATAATCGTGATAATTCGTTTTCTGAAGAGCAAAAAAAAGACAAGGATTTTATCGAAAAACTCTGCCATCGTCGTTTTGGGATTGGTGCTGATGGACTTATCTTAATAGAAAAACCAAAAGAGAACTCAAAAGATAAACCTATTAAAGGCGATTTTGTCATGGTTTATTTCAATTCTGACGGAAACCCAAGTTCTATGTGTGGAAATGGTGGACGTTGTGCCGTTGCTTTTGCGTACCGTTTGGGTGTTTTTGAAGGAAAAGAAACTACTTTTATGGCTTTTGATGGACTTCATTTTGCCAAAGTGGCAAGTGTAGAAAATTCAGAAAAAGAAATTATTACACAGGTAGAACTTCAAATGGGCGATGTTTCAAAAATAGAAATAAATACTGATTCTGCTCAAAATACCTATTTTTTAAATACAGGTTCGCCTCATTATGTCAGTTTTTTGGATAAAGAAAAAACTACAAACGACTTAGAAAATTACGAAGTTGTAGCAGAAGGAAAAAAAATTAGATATAATGACAGATTCAAAAAAGAAGGTACAAATGTTAATTTTGTGGCAAATAACACAATAAATGCAAATAATTCAGAAAAAAATAGCATTTTTGTAAGAACTTATGAACGTGGCGTAGAAGACGAAACGCTCTCTTGTGGAACAGGTGTAACAGCTTGCGCCCTTGCCTACTCTTTATACAACAAAAATTTGAATACTAATTTAGAAACTAACTTAGTACATATCAAAACTTTAGGTGGAAACTTGAAAGTCCGTTTTGAGTATGCTACTACAAATTCCGAACATCATTTTACAAATATTTTTCTGATAGGAGCTGCAACGGCAGTTTTTGAAGGAAATTTGTAGCTGATAGCTTCCAAGCTATCATAATAACAATAAATAAAAGTTAAATAAAGAATATAAAATTAAATTAATACTATTTCAACGTATTACATTCGTAATTTTTAATTCGTAATTCGTAATTATTATACTATGAATCTCAAACACCAATCTCAAAAAGGTAATTCTACCAAGCTATTTTTAGCCTTGGGTTTACTTTTTGCATTTTTCTCTTTATTATTTACAAGTTGCTCATCTGTGTATCAAAAAGCAGAATCCGAATTTGACAGAGCAGCATACAATAAAGCTATCACACTTTATCAATCGTATTTAGCCAAAAATCCTGCAAAGACTGCCGAGGTAAATTACAAGATTGCAGAAGCCTATCGCCGTTCGAATCGTTTACAAATGGCTCTTCCTTATTATACCAAAACAACGGAAGCAGGAACAGACAAACTCACAGCAGGCGACCTTGATACATTGCGTTATTATATTGCCAAAGCTCTAAAAGTCAATAAAAAATACGAAGAAGCAAAGCTACAGTTTGAAGATTATGTCAAATTAGGCATCAATCAAAAACTCAAAACACTAGCTCAAGCTGAAATTGAAAATTTAGAAAATATCAATCAAATTGCAGAAACAAATCAATATGTTACTGTTGTTCCTTGTGATGGAATAAATACAGAAAATTCAGACTTTGCGCCTACAAAATGGATGAATAAACTTGTTTTTTCATCAGATAGAAGAAAAGAAGCAACCTATGAAGGTACAGGACAGGGTTTTTATGATTTGTATAGCTTCGAAACTTCAACCGATATGTCTGATACTACAAACGCTTGTGTAGGAACTGTCAAAATTTGGGGAGGAGATGTTTTTAATAAAGCAGGAACTCACGATGCTTCAGCTACTTTTTCGCCTGACGGACAAACCGTAATTTTTGCTCGTAGTGGAAATGGCGATAAAAAAGGAGAATCTGATAAAGAAGTTAGCCTTTATATTTCGTCTATAAATGGTGGGATTTGGTCGGATGCAAAACCTTTAACTTATGTAAATAGTAGCTACTGGGACGGAACACCTTATATTTCTAAAGATGGGCAAACACTTTATTTTTCATCCAATCGTGCTTCTAGCAAAGGAGGTTTAGATATTTATAAAGCGAGTTACAACGAAAGAGACAAAACGTGGTCAAATGTGCAGCGTTTGGGAGATGATATTAATACGGAAGGAAATGAAATGTTTCCTTATATTGATGAAAAAGGGCGTTTCTTTTTTGCTTCAGACGGACACGGAGGTTTAGGAGGTTTGGATATTTTTGTTCAAGAAGAAATGAAAAATCCAGAAGATACGGCTACAATGATTAAGAAAATTCGCAATGTCGGTGCGCCAGTAAATAGTGCAGGCGATGATTTTGGACTTACTTTTACAGAAAAAGAAGACAAAGGAGGTTATTTTACTTCAAAACGTGATACTAAAAATGGAATGGACAGCACCATAACTGAAACCAATGATGATATTTACCGTTTTCATTTGGATTCTTTAGACATTCGTGAAGTGCGTTATGTACTTCGTGGAACGGTTGAAGGAGTTGATAAAGTAGAAAATACTCGTAGTTTTCTTTCAGGTGTAGAAATGGATTTAAACTTAGGCAATAATAATATTGTAAAAGTTTCGACTGATGATAAAGGAAAATTCTTATTTGATACTTCGCTTGTTATTGGAAAAGTATATGATATTGATGTAAATGCAGCAGGTTATCTTCCAAAAAATGATAATGCTTTTTCTACTGTTGGGCGTGGATTGGATAAGAGTAAACTTACTCAAATGTTTACAACCATTTATTTTGATACGGCTTTTGTCTTGACGAAAGATTTCTTTGTAACAGGAGGAGGAGAAGGAAAAGATATGTTGCCACCAGAAATTGAGATTTTGTATGAATTGGATAAAGACAGACTTACACCAGAAGCAAAAGAAAAACTAGATAATTTTGTAGTCTTTTTGAAAGAATACTTGGCTATGTATCCAGATGCTAAACTTACAATGGGTTCGCATACCGATTCAAGGGGTTCGAATGGATATAACCAACGTCTTTCTCAACGTCGTGCAAATTCTGCCGTAAATTATATTATTGATAAAGGAATTTCTAAAAATAAAATAAAAGCAGTTGGTTATGGCGAAAATCGTTTGAAAATACCAAATGCTAAAAATGAAGAAGAACACCAACTCAATCGTCGTACTACGGTGGAAGTGGTAAAGTAATTTTTTCAAAAAGTTATATTAAAATTTATTTAAAAAAGACATTTCTTAGTTGAAATGTCTTTTTTTGTGCGCTTTACAAATTACTGCAACAATTCCTAAAAAAACTACGTCTTGACTACAAACCTTAAAAAATTAAAACGTTATATTTTATGGAAAAACACATAGTACTTACTCAAAATATTTCCAACAAAATTCTTCAAATACTGCTTTTTGGAATTGTTCTTTTTGGATTGGCAGCTTGTTTTTATGTAGAAGAACCCTCTCAGCCTGTTTATAAAACAGAGTATAGTCCAGTTTATATGAGTCGTCAAGAATTGAATAATTCTGTAAAATTTGAAGCTGCTCGTCCACTCAAAAATACAGGAAAAATATTTATGAAAGGCTCGTATGTTTTTGTTGGAGAACGTTATGAAGGCGTTCATGTACTTGATAATCGCAACCCTAGCGATCCAAAAAATGTTGGCTTTATTGCTATTTCAGGAAATGTAGATGTAGCAACAAAAGGAAATGTTTTGTATGCAGATAATGCTGTTGATTTAGTAGCTATAGATATTTCAAATTTGCCAGCTATTCAAGTTTTGAAACGTGTGGAGGAAAGTTTTCCAGAAGCAAATCAAGTGCGACCACCAGACGGAGGAGAGTTTGAGTACGATGCCAGCAAAGGATATATTATTAATTGGATAAAAAACGACTAATTTTTATAAAAATCTAATTAATTATTTAAAAAAATCTAAATTTTAAAAAAAATGAAAAATAATATATATGTACTTTTTGGTTTTTTAGTCTTTGCTTTGAGCAGTTGTCAAAACGATGAGAGTTTCTCCAATGATAGAGCAGAATCTGTCAATAGTAAAGGGCGAGGTGGTTCACTGGCTCGTTTTACGGTAGTTGGAGATAAACTCTATACCATAGATAATGACCAAATGCGTGTTTTTGATATTGCAGAAAACACTAATCCTACTTTCGAACAAACAGTTGATTTGATAAACGGAGTAGAAACCGTTTTTCCATATAATGATTATTTGTATTTGGGAACACAAACAGGCATGTTGATTTATGATATTTCAAATCCTTCTGCCCCTCGTTATGTTTCTATGTACGAACACGTTCAGGCTTGCGATCCTGTTGTGGTGCAAGGAAATTATGCGTATGTAACTATCCGTTCGGAAACAACGTGCCGAAATACTTCTAATATAGACCAACTAGAGGTAATCAATGTGTCTAACCCAGAACAGCCTTTTGCAGTCAATCAATATCAATTAGAAAATCCTTATGGATTAGGAATAGATGATGGTTTACTTTTTGTGTGTGATGGAAATGCAGGTTTGAAGGTTTTTGATGTAACTTTTACACCTGATAGAATCCAACTTTTACACGAATTTAGAGATATAAAAGCAAGAGATGTAATTCCTTTCAATGGTTTGCTTTTACTTATTGCTGAGGAAGGTTTTTATCAATATCAATACAATCCTTCTGGCGAAATGGACTTACTTAGTTTTATAGAAGTAGAAAAAGAATAGTTACTTCTTGAGGCAATCAAAACTATTTTCATCTTGTTTTTACTATTCAACTACAAAACGAATAGATTAAAGACAAGATTTTTTTTGTCTTTATTTTAATTTTAAATTCTGATTCACAGTATTTTAGTGTCATTTTATCGAAAAAAGCAGTAAAGTCTATTAAGTATTTACTGACAACTACGGACTTTCTCCTTTTATTTGTTTCATAAATTCATCAATTTGTTGTTGAGTAATATTTTCT
>PFKD01000091.1 GCA_002784125.1 Flexibacter sp. CG_4_10_14_3_um_filter_32_15 | reverse complement strand
TTATTATCATTCTACAAAGGTTACGCAACTTTGTTGCTAGGAAAGGACTATTTTAGATTTTATAAATGTCACTCATGTTATTACCGATGTAATTATTTTTATGGTTTGAATATAATTTTTGTTCTAACTTTCTACCTCAAAAGCCTAGCAATCTGCACCGATAAATCCATAAAAATAATTTTAGAATTTGCGTTTCTTTCTAAGTGAAAATAGGCTTCATCAATCTTTTCTACTAAAGAAAAAATATTTCTTTCGTCGATTACTTTAGCAAAATTCTGTACAAACTTTAGCGTTTCAGATTCGGTACGGATAAGCTGGTCTGTTCCAAAATTAGAAATTAAAGATTCTCTCAAAATAGTCAAAGCATATTGTAAAAGTGTTTTTTGTCCTTCCTTTCCTAAGCTATGAAATAAATCGGCTTGATTTACAAAACCTGCATAATCGTGTTTGAAACAAAGGCGCATCCAATCTCTAAACCATTCTTGATTTTTGTTTTGAGTATGTTCGCTAAGTTTCATCGCCTCATTCAAGTTTCCATCTACTAAAGGCGCAATTTCTCCAGCTTCTTCTTCTTTTATATTCTGACTCATCAAATATTCTTTCACTTCCTTATCAGAATAACGAGGAATTTGAATAAGCTGACAACGAGAAAGAATGGTAGCGAGCATCCTGTCTGTTTTTTCGGTTACTAAAAGAAAAATTGTCTTTTTGGGAGGCTCTTCCAATCCTTTCAAAAGGGCGTTGGCTGCACTGGCATTCATATATTCAGGTAGCCACAAAATCATAATTTTATAACCTCCTTCATACGCTTTCAAAGACAAAATTTTTGAAATATAACGACTTTCAGCTACCGAAATACTAAACTGTTTGCCATCGGTTTCCAAATAATCCGACCAATCTTGCAAAACAGGATAGTTATGTTTTGGTAAAAAATCTCTCCAGCCTTTCATAAATTCCTCTCTTTCTTTGTAGGCTTTCGCTTTTGCTGTCGGAAAAACAAAATGCAAGTCTGGATGAATCAGTTTTTTATAACGAATACACGAACTACACTTTCCACAAGCATCATTTTCTTGTTTGTTTTCACAATTCAGAAAAGTAGCATACGCCCATGCAAGAGAAAGCCCTGCACTTCCTTCATAACCCAAAAAAAGTTGTGCATGTGCTACATGGTTGTTATGGACGGCAGAAGTAAGCGTTTTTTTTAATTCGTCTAAGCCTAAAATATCAGAGAAAAGCATTTTTTTGAATGGTTATTTTGTAGCTGTCAGCTTCCAAGCTGTCAGTATGTCTAAATATTTCTGATAGCTTGGAAGCTATCAGCTACTTTATAAGTTTACAAAGATAGCAAAACATTTTCCTTTCTTATTTGCTTTTATAGGCTATGAAATTAACCATCGAAACTCCAATCAACCGTTCTGCTGAAGAAGTATGGAATGGTTTTACAGAAAAATTATTTTTGAAACTCAGTCCTCCTTTTCCAAAATTAAAACTTAATCGTTTTGATGGCTGCAAAGTAGGCGATGAAGTGCATTTAGAATTAGATTTTGGGATTTATAGCTCAAAATGGACTTCCTATATCGTCGAACAAGCCGAAACAGAAAACGAAATCTATTTTGTAGATACAGCCGAAGATTTGCCTTTTCCTCTCAAAACATGGAAACATCAACACAGAATCAAAAAAGTAGATGAAAATTCGTGCATAATCATTGATGATATAGATTATTATACTTCTTCAAAAGTCTTAGATGCAATTATCTACCCTGGAATGTGGGCGCAATTTGCGTACAGAAGTCCTGTGTATAAGAAGTTTTTTGAAGGAGAAAATTCGTAGTTTTATTTTACTAAACACAGAGTTCCAGAAAACACAGAGAATGAGAATACATTTTTGAAATGCCGTTTTTTGTAGATACTTTTGTTCACTTATTTAGATTCTATTAAAAAAGCATTTTTTAATTACTGATAAATTATATTCGTAATTTTTAATTTGTAATTCGTAATTATTTTAATATGTGTACACTCACTTTTGTTCCTTTAGAAAACAATAATTTCATTCTTACTTCAAGCCGAGATGAACAAAAAACTCGCAAAAATTCTGAATTACCTTCTTTTACTGAAATAAATAAAACAAAAATTCTTCGTCCTGTTGATGGCGATGCTGGTGGTTCTTGGGTGGGAATTACGGATAAAGGGCGTACACTTTGCCTTTTGAATGGTGCTTTTAAAAAACACACCAGAAATACACCTTACAGAAAAAGTAGAGGAATTATTTTGATGGAACTTTTGGCTGCCCATTCTGAAAAAGAAATTGAAAGTTATGATTTTAATAAAATAGAATCTTTTACACTTATTTGGCTAGAAAAAAATCAAACAAAGGATAAAAAAAATAATTCTGTTTCACTTATCGAATACCGTTGGGTAGAAGAAGAAAATAAATTATATAAGAAAATTATAGATACAAAATACGCTTATATTTGGTCTTCTGCAACGCTTTACACTCCTGAAATAGCCGAAAAACGAGAAGAATGGTTTGAAGAATGGACAGAATTTTACTTAAAAAAAGGACAACCTTTAGATACAATTTCTCAAATTTTGTGGCATTTTCATGTAAAAGGAGGAGAAAAACAAAACGCTTCGCCTAGAGAACAAATTTTGATGGACGATCCACATGGAGGAACGGTTAGTTTGACACAAATTATTTCTCATTTTGGCTCAAAAGTTCCAAAAAACAAACTGACTATGAAACATTATAATCTAAATACTTTGAAGAGTAGTTTTGATGAAGTTTTGATAAAATAGTAAGTAATTGTCAAGTTTCATAACATTGTTCATAAAACCCATTCTACTAAAAAATCAGTAAAATGGGTTTTATATTTTCCTTTATTTCTCTTAAAAATTCCTTTCTACTCTATTAAAAAACTGCTTTTTTGTCTATCTTTGATTATAAAATTAGAAATAGAAAATAATACTAGCATTTTCAGTCATTCATAATTTACCATTCATCACTTACCATTTCATTAAATGTTTGCTTATCTCAACGGAAAAATCACAAAGCGAGAACCTTCATTAGCTGTTTTGGATATTAATGGCGTGGGTTACGAACTCAAAATTTCGCTTCAAACCTATTCTATTATTCAAGAAGGACAGCCCTCTAAACTCTTTACCTATTTGAGCGTAACGCAAGATTCGCAAGAGCTTTTTGGGTTTGCGACAGAAAGTGAGAAAAAAATGTTTTTGCAGCTCATTAGCGTTTCGGGAGTGGGAAGAAATACAGCTTTAGTGATGCTTTCAGCAATGACTGTTTCAGAGCTTGCCGATGCAATTATTAATAATCAAACTTCTATTATTCAAAAAATAAAAGGAATTGGAAAGAAAACTTCTGAACGTTTGGTTTTAGATTTGAGAGACAAACTAGCAAAAGAAGGTTTCCAACTTCAAGACGAAAACGGAATGAGTAGCGCACTAAAAGAACAAGCCTCCAACGCTCTTACAAGTCTAGGGTTATCCAAATTAGTAGCTGACAGAACCATAAATGCTATTTTGAAAAAATACGGCACAGATCTTTCTTTAGAAGAATTGATTACGTATAGTTTACAAGAAGGATAAAATAAAGTTAGAATTTAGATTTCAGAATTCAGAAGTAATACATTTAGAAGTTAGATTTATTTACTGACTTGTAAGTAATCGCACAAAATTAATGCATCTTATTTTTAATATAATAATTTGATAATCAATGTCTTATGTAATTATCAATTATCCATTTTAAATTAGCTTCGCTGCTTTGGCAGGTGTCCATTTACTTATTTCTCTTTAAACTCTTTCTTCTCTGTAGTTCAACATTGTATTTTTTGTATTCGTATTTTACTAATTCCCAATCCCTAAAATCCATTTCCTAAAAATGAAATTTCTTATTCTATTTATTACTCTTTTTTTTATTCATTTTTCATCGTATGGCTTTTCTTCGTTCAATAAAGCAAAGGATTCTATTGGTTTAGAGCGAAAAGGAAATAATCTCTACATCAAACATAAAGTTACAATTGGAGAAGATATTTATAAGATTGCTAGAAAATATGGTGTAAATAAAGAAACACTCATTACACTCAATCCAGTTGCTCGTTATGCACTCAAAGTGGGACAAATTTTATACATTCCACATGCTCAAACGACATATAGAATTTCTCAACTCAAAGGGTATAAAGTTCGTCCGAATGAAACACTTTATTCCATTGCTGAAAAGTTTCAAACCAACGTAAAAACACTCAAAGAACTCAACGAACTCTATTCTACACAAATCCAAACAGGACAAGAATTACTCATTCCTTACCCAAATAATCATCAAGATTTGTATGCCATTCCTGCCAATGCGTATAGTGCAGCCAAAGACCCAAACGCAAAAAATGAACCTCAACACAAATACCATTTAATTGCTAATGGAGAAACGTTGTATTCAATTTCTCAAAAATATAAAGTAAGTGTAGAAAATTTAAAAAAATGGAATGATAATCCTTCTGGACAAATAAAGGCAGGACAAAGAATCATTGTAGCTAAAGGAGAAAAAATAGAGGAAGTTTTGATTGTAGCAAGTGCAAATAACTCAAATAATTCTACCAAAAAAGGAAAACCTCACTCCGAATCAGGCGTTTGTAATGTTACTTTAAATAGTGAAAGACTTGTCGGAATGCACCGAACTGCGCCAAAAGGAACATTGATAAAAATCCATAATGAAAGCACAGGACGCAATGTAACCATAAAAATTATAGGCAAAATTCAAGATATTGACAGAAATAAAAATGTAGTTATTATTATTAGCCATGAAGCTGCACGAAAACTAGGAACAATGAGCAAAGAATTTCCTGTGTATTTGAATTGGGAGGAATAAATATATCTTAACTTTTTCTTACAAAAAGACTTCTACAAAATTTGTGTAATTTTGAGCAGTAAAAAGCAACCTATAAGTAGTTTTTACTGCTTTTTTATTGCCTATCTTGATTTTCCTCTAAAATCACAGCAATTAATTCAATAAATCATATTATTTTCAAATGAAAAAAACACTTTTATCTAGTTTAGTCTTGCTTATCTTATTTTTTGGAAGTTTTATTCCAAGTAATACTAAAGACTCAAAAGACGGTTCTAAAATTGAATTTACCGAGTTTACACTCAAAAATGGCTTACATGTCATTTTACATGAAGATCATTCTGTGCCTCTTGTAGCTGTTACCGTTTTATATCATGTAGGTTCGAAAAATGAAGAACCCAACCGTACAGGTTTTGCACACTTCTTCGAACACTTACTTTTTGAAGGCTCAAAAAATATTAAGCGTGGAGAGTTTGATGATTATATCGAAAATTCTGGAGGAATGAATAATGCAAATACGAGCCAAGATCGTACTTTTTATTATGAAGTAATGCCTTCTAATCAATTAGAATTGGCTCTTTGGTTGGAATCTGAAAGAATGCTTCATGCAAGAGTAGATAGCACAGGCATCGAAACACAAAGACAAGTAGTAAAAGAAGAACGCCGTCAGCGTATCGACAACCGTCCTTATGGTTCTCTTTTAGAAGAAACTTTGAAACGAGTTTATACAAAACACCCTTACAAATCTTCTGTAATTGGTTCGATGGATCATTTAGATGCAGCCGAAGAAAAAGACTACAAAAATTTCTATGAAAAATATTATGTTCCGAATAATGCCGTAGTGAGTATTGCTGGAGATATTGATACAAAAACAGCACAAGCATTAGTCGAAAAGTATTTTAGTGGAATTCCTCAAGGAAAAAAAGTAGTTCAGCCTCAAATTATTGAGCCACCTCAAACGGTAGAAGTTCGTGATACAGTTTATGATAACATTCAACTTCCTGCTATAATTCAAGCCTTTAAAGTTCCTGCTCATGGACAAAGTGATTATTATGCAACCAAAATGTTGTTTACGCTGCTTTCTGACGGAGAAAGCTCAAGACTTTCAAAATCGGTAAAAGATGAACAACAAAAAGCTCTTTTTGTAGGTGCTTTTCCTTTAGACTTGGAACAAAACCCTAGTGTTGCTCTTGCTTTTGGAATTGCTTCAATGGGAGTAAATCCTTTAGAATTAGAAGAAGCAATGAACAAAGAATACGAAAAAGTAAAAGAGGAATTGATTGAAAAAAGAGAATTTCAAAAACTCAAAAATCAATTTGAAGCTAATTTTTATACACAGAATAGTACCATTGCAGGAATTGCAGAAACATTAGCTGATAATCATGTCTATGGTGGAAGTGCAAATCTTATCAATACCGAAATTGAAAATTATATGAAGGTAACAAGAGAAGAAATACAAGCAGCAGCCAAAAAATATTTGGTAAAAGAAAATAGAGTTACACTTCATTATTTACCTAAGAAATAAATTCAGAAGTTAGATTTATGAAGTTAGAAGTAATAAAGTAACATGAGTGACAT
>PFKD01000394.1 GCA_002784125.1 Flexibacter sp. CG_4_10_14_3_um_filter_32_15 | reverse complement strand
GTAAATTAAAATATAAATTAAACTGCTCATTATCAAGTACTTAAAAAATGGTAGGGTAGAGTAGTTTTTTCCATAGCGCAGGTTTGCAAACCCTGCGCTATGGAAAAAACGAACTAATATTTTGCTAATAAATGAGTTAATCAAGTTTTTATTACTATCAGTCCAAAATCTATTAAGAGCCAAAAGGAAAAGACGAGTCTTTTCCTTCAAACTAAATATTTACTTATTTTTATAGTAAAACTATTCAAAATGAAATAGTAGTGATACTTTGTGTGTTGTCATGCGATCAATATTTCTAAAATAAACACTTTGATTTCGAAGGTTCATATTTGCAATGCCATGAGTAAAACGAAGTTCGGGAGCAAATTTGAAGAAACCAAAGTAATGATCCCAACCCAAACCATAAGTAACCTCTAGGTTGTAGTCTTCCACTCCGAAGGCTTCTTTGTTATCACGCTGTTTTCTTCCACCAACTTTTATACTTGGTACAACTCCACCAATCATATACAGGCGATTATTGTTTCGACGCAAAGATTTGTATTTAAACAAAATAGGAAAATCAAAAAATACACTCTCAACAGGAACTTGTGTATCGATATATTTTCCAGTTGAGCGTTCTAGCTGTTTGTGAGTAACACTATATTCATACAATCCTACAGTTGGTGTAAAACGAAAATTCCATTGTTCTGCCATGGGTAGGTCGATAATCATTCCGACAGCAAAATTACTAAAAGTACGTTGAGGTAATAATGCAATCGTAGTATCTTCGTTTTTTACAAAATAATCTGAATAATCTATTCTAAAAGTAGCGTAGTGCATTCCCAAAATAAAACCATAATGCAACGGTTTTGAATCGTAATTAGGAATATTTAGATTTTTATCTTTTAATTTTTTATCTTGATTAACAGGTTTTTTCTTGTTCGTATTTTGAGCCAAAACAGAAAAAGAAATTCCAAAAAGCAAGAAAATAAAAAGAATTGAAGATAAAATATTTTTTTGTCTGATTTTCATAGAGTAATTTTTTTGTCGTCGATGGGGACACCGATAATTTTTAAACAACTTATTTCTTCCCATAATAAATCGAACTTATTCCAAAAGTAAGAGCTTCATCTCGTGTAAAAACAAAACCTACCTTTTGCATAATTTGAAGAAAATCCTCTCCATACGGAAACGCAGCGACAGATTCAGGCAAATAGGTATAAGCTGAAGTATCCTTAGAAATCGTTTTTCCGATTCTTGGAAGTATCTGCGCTGAATAAAATGAGTAAAATTGTTTTATAGGAAATGTTTCTGGTTGTGAGAATTCTAATACAACAAGTGAACCACCTTTTTTCAAAACTCGGTAAATATCTGCTAGTCCTTGCTCCAAATTTTCGAAGTTCCTTACTCCAAAAGAAACAGTAACAGCATCAAAAGTATTGTCATCAAAAGGTAAGTTTTCAGAATCTCCAACTTTTAAGTCAATAATATCTTGAAGACCTAATTTTTCTATTTTTTCTTTTCCATAAGAAAGCATTCCTGTCGAAATATCTACACCAATTATTTTTTTTGGCTTGAGTTTTTTGTAGGCTTCGATAGCAAAATCGCCCGTTCCTGTTGCTACATCAAGCATCAGTTGAGGGCGTTCGGATTTGAGGTACGAAATTGCTTTTTTTCGCCAAATAATATCTATTCCTCCACTCAAAATTCGGTTAAGTAAATCGTAGTTATTCGATATATTATCGAACATTTGTGCTACTTGGTCTTTTTTAGAAGCTGTTTGGTCTTTATAAGGAATAACTGTCATAATCTTTGTGCTATATTTGTATAAGAGTTTGCAAAATTAAGTAAAAAATAGAACCTAAGCCTAATTTGTTAGGTTAATCGCACCAAAAAACGAGTTTTTTTGCATTTAGTTCGACGAATTTTAGCTACAGAGTAGCGTAATATTGGTAGAAAAATAGTTTCTCTTCTATCAAAAGTTGCGTAGCTGCGTAATATTGCTGTTTCTAGTATATCAAAATTTCAATACTATGCAGCTTAAAATCAAAAAAACTCTAAATTAGATGCGACAAAGAAATTAGTAGATTTTTTAGTAAATAATTTGCTACATTAGTAATTAATTAAGAAAAAATGATATTTAAGCTATTACAAAAAACAATCCTTTAACTAATAAACGTGTTCTTTATAACCAACAAAAACCTAACTTATCTCTACGGTTGTACTACTATTTTTAGTTTAGTTCTATCATCTATTTTACAATCTGTAAAAGGATTTTGTTTGTGGGTTTTATTCTGTTTGGTTTTTTTCTTTACTCTTTTTGTATGTAGTATTCCTTCTCACGCTCAATCATTTTTGTCTTCTTCCAAAAAAATCACACAGTACAGCCAAAATACATGGCAAAAAAGAGATGGACTTCCACAAAATAGCATTACTTCAATTACTCAATCAGACGATGGATATTTATGGATAGGAACGCACAACGGACTGGTAAAATTTGATGGAAGAGAATTTATAGTTTTTTCTGCACCTACTGATTCGAAAAATAATGTAAATAATGGAATCCCTGATAATTTTATTTCAGTAGTTCAGAATACAAAACAAAATGGTTTATGGATTGGAACAAATGGCGAAGGACTTTCTAATTATAATTTTTTGAGTTTTAAGAATTTTAATACTCAAAAAGATTTAATTAATAATACGATTTTGTGTTTGGAGGAGTGGCAAGAAAGTGTTTGGATAGGAACAACAAAAGGGCTGAGTCGTTATCGTAGAAATGTATTTAGAAATTATACTCAGAAAGATGGATTATTAAATGCAAAAATAAATACGCTTTTAAAAGATACCAAAAACGGACAAAATAATCTTTGGATTGGAACTGATGAAGGACTAGCCAAATTTGATTTAGATTCTGGAAAAATTATTCCTATTTCTCTTCCTTTACCTGATTTACAAATTCGTACCTTAGAAAGTGATGCTGAAAATAACCTTTGGATAGGAACGCCTAATGGTCTTTTGTATTGGAATATCGAAAAAAATGAACTCAAAAATTTTAGTATTGAAAATACAAGTACGAACAAAACAAATATCTATTCTGACAAAAATCAGCTTATCAGAAATGCAACTATCAATACATTACTTATTGATAAATTAGGTTCGCTTTGGATAGGAACAAATAGCCGAGGACTTTTGCGATACATTCCTAATTTAGAAAAATTTGAAGCCTTGACGACCAAAGAAGGGTTGGCAAGCAATAGCATAACAGCACTTTTTGAAGATAAAGAAGGTAGTTTGTGGGTCGGAATGAACAGAGGAGGACTTTTACGATTGAATGATAGCAAATTTACACCATATTCTACTTTAGAAGGACTTTCTGATAATTTGACAAATTGTATTTTTACCTATTCTGATGAATCTAATAAAAATGATAACAGAAAAAGTCAGGTTTGGATAGGAACACAAAGCGATGGAATTTCTATCTTGAATCAAGATGGTACATTTTCTTACTTGACAATCAAAAATGGCTTACCTCATAATCATGTCAGAAGTATTACGGCTACAAAAAATGATACCAATCAACCTCTTTTTTGGATAGGAACGTATGGAGGAGGAATAGCAAAATATAACTCTGAAAACAAACAAATGACTGTTTTTGATACAAAAAATCGCTTAGTAGGAAATTTTGTAAGAGCAATTAGAGTTAGTCAGAAAAAAACTAAAACCCTTTTAATTGCAACAACAGAAGGATTAAGTATTTTTGATGATACTAAAATAGGAACAAATAAAATTACAAATTATACGACTTCGAATGGCTTGGCTTCTGATAATCTGACTTGTGTTTTGGAAACTCAAAATGGGCAAATTCTATTAGGAACAGAAGATAATGGAATTTTATTAATCGAAAATCCGTATTCAGAAAATGTAACACCTTCGTTTTTTTCGTTTACTACACAAGACGGACTAGCCGATAATTTGGTTTTGAGTTTGTATCAAGATCCTTTAGATAATACCATTTATATAGGAACAAAAAATGGAATTTCTACCTATAATAATGGAAAAATAACTACTCCAACATCGACAAGTCATTGGTCTAGTGATGCCATTCACGCTATTTTGAAAGTGAGTTCGACGTGGTGGTTTACGAGTAATGACGGCATTTGGACAGTTTCGAATGATAATTTTAGAAATTGGATTACACAAAAAACAGATAGTTTGAAAATTACTGCTTACGATGAAAATGATGGACTTCGAAGTAGTGATTGTGCTGCGCTTTCTTATCCTGCTAGTACAACTGACCAAAATGGAAACATTTGGATTCCGACAACACAAGGATTTTCATCTTTTAATTATACTGTTTTGCATAGCCTTTTGCCTGAGCCAAACGTAATTGTAGAAGGCATTTTTGATGAAAATGAAAATAATTGGAGATTAAAAGAAACGGATAAGAATGGCAGAGTAGTTTTTCCTTCCGAACTTAATAATTTAGAAATACATTTTGATGCTTTGACTTTTGTTTCTCCTCAAAAAGTAATGTACAAATACAGACTAGAAGGATATGATAAAGAATGGCGATTTACAGACAAAAGAACGGTTTTTTATGGCGATTTGCCTCCTAAGAAATATATTTTTCAAGTAAAAGCTGCTAATAGTGATGGCCTTTGGAATGAAAAAGGAACCAGTTTTTCATTCAGAATCAAACCTAAACTCACTCAAATAATTTGGTTTTGGTTGGCTTTAGCTCTGCTTGTGCTTGTTGTGGCTTATTTGACTTATAAATGGCGTTCAGGAATTATTAAAAATCAGCGCAGAAAATTAGAAGAACTCGTCGAAAGTCGTACAGAAGCATTATTAATTCAGACTACCGAAACACAAAATCAAGCATCAGAGTTGGCTGTCATTGACAAGATTGTAGCTAGTGTAAATCAGCAAGTTACCTTTGAAAATGTTTTGAATACACTCTTACAACAAGCCTTAACACTTGTAAAAGATACCGATAAAGGTTATTTCTTATATTATCAAGAGGATTATTTTTATGTAGCTGTTCCACATGGTTATACGCATCGTTTGCCTGAAAAAATCTCTTTTGATAAAGTGATTAATTATTTCAAATGGGGCGTTCCGTTGGCTCGCTATTTTTACAAAGTCTATCCAACAGATAGAGAATATTTACTTGCGCCTTATACGCCTCGTTTTTCGCTTGTTATTCCAATTTTGATAGGAAATTTCCCAGAAGCAATTTTAGTTTTTGATTTTGAAAAAGAGCGTTCTTTTTCGCTTACAGAATCTCGTCAATTACAGCGTTTTACCGAACATGCCGTTTCTTCTTTCTTAAAAGCAAGAGCGTACAGAGAAGTTCAGTTGCAAAAAGAAGCCTTACAAGATACTGTCGGACATCTTTCGGATAGTATTCAATATGCGTTCAGAATTCAACAAGCCATTTTGAAAAAACCGATTGAGATAAAATCTCATTTTGAAGATGCTTTTGTTTTTTATCGCCCTCGTGATGTAGTAAGTGGAGATTTTTATTGGTTTTATGAAAATAAAGAAACAGGCGTTCTGACTTTTGCTGTCATTGATTGTACAGGACACGGCGTTCCGGGGGCATTTATGACGGTTATGACCAACTCTATTTTGAATCAAATTATTAGAGAAAGTCATGTCGAAGACCCAGCCGAAATTCTGATACTTTTAGACAAAAAATTAGAAGAAACGTTCTCAAATGATTCGAAACGAAAAGATGGAATGGATATAGGAATTTTTAGTGTGGATAAATCTAAAAAAGTATTGAATTATGCTGCTGCAAAGCTAGATTTGTGCTTTATTAGAGATAATGAAATTCATCAAATAAAGGCTACTCGTTATCCGATTGGAAATATGGGTACGAAAAGAGTACAAGAAAAGAATTTTCAAACGCATTCCATTGAATACCAAAAAGAAGATATTTTTTATCTTTATACAGATGGTTTTCCAGACCAGTT
Source organism: Flexibacter sp. CG_4_10_14_3_um_filter_32_15 (assembly GCA_002784125.1). GTDB lineage: Bacteria > Bacteroidota > Bacteroidia > Cytophagales > Bernardetiaceae > Bernardetia. The sequence continues at coordinate 529 of PFKD01000394.1, read as the reverse complement.
TGGAGGAGAAGAAAATCGCAAGTTTATGAGCCGTCGTTTTAGAGAATTTTTGTTAGAATATCATTATTTATCGGCAGCAGAACAAGAAGAAAAACTACAAACAGCCTTGGAAATGTGGCGAGGAAATATAAAACAGACAGATGATATTTTGGTAGTGGGTGTAAAAGTGGAATAATATTTTTAATTAAAAATTCTAATTAAAATACTCTCAAAACTAATTGTATTCTAGGGCAACCACACGAAATTTATTTTCCATTTTCTCCCCATTAGCAACGTCTATTTTTTTTCAAAAATACACGATTGCTAACAGAAGACAAAAGCTCTGTTTTCTTTTATTTTCCTTGGCAAGCGTTGTTATCGAAGATAATAAAACATTGCCAGTAGTAAAATAAAAGAGCAAGATTGCCAAATGTAAAACACAAATAAATTTTTGTTACACAAAACTTAGGAATAAATACTGTACCCTACTATTTTTTTGTAGGGTAGGATAGTTAAGGATTGATAGGATTGATAGGATTTAAAATACAGA
>PFKD01000418.1:19327-23751 GCA_002784125.1 Flexibacter sp. CG_4_10_14_3_um_filter_32_15 | reverse complement strand
TATCCATAATCAAAATTACGACTTTTTAACCGTTCCACAAAAATTGTCAGATAACCACTCTTATCAAGAAATTATTTCTGTACTTAATTAAAAAACAAAAATATTGTTAGGACAGGCAGTAGCCAATTTCTAGTTCAAATTTAGTTTATTCTTCTTCTGTAATTTCTTCTTTTTTGTTTTTACGAATTTCTTCCACTAGCTCTTCTATAATGAGGGGATAATAAAGGTGTTCTAATGCGTGGATTTTATGTGCTAGTGTTTCGGCTGTATCCTTGGGAGTTATTTTTACTTTTTCTTGAAAAACAATTTGTCCTTCATCGTATTTTTCGTTCACAAGATGAATTGTAATGCCTGATTGAGTTTCTTTGTTTTCTATAACGGCTCTATGTACGTTATCTCCATACATTCCTTTTCCTCCATATTTTGGCAAAAGAGCAGGATGAATATTAACTATTTTGTTTGGAAATGCAGTTACTAAATTGGAAGGAATAAGCCACATAAAACCAGCCAAGACAATCAAATCAATTTCTTTAGACTGCAAAAAATGCAGAACACTTTCTTTTTTATAGAGTTCATTTTTTTCAAAAACGGCTACTTCTACGCCTAGTCGTTTTGCTCTTTCGATAACAAAAGCATTTGCATTATTAGACAAAACCACAAAGGAAATATCTTTTTGTAATTTGAAGTGTTCGATAATTTTTGCAGCATTTGAGCCATTACCTGAAGCAAAAATAGCAATTTGAATCATAAAAAATAGAAGTGCAAATGTGTGTAAAGTATAAGCAATACGAAGTAAAGTTGTGTAAGGAAGGTTTTATCAATCGTTTTATTGATAGAATGAAATAAATGAGCTAGAATAAAAAAGAAATAAATTTACCTTGTCTTATTGGTTACGGATAGAATCACTTTTTTGTTTGATTTTGAAAGTACAAAACTATAAAAAAAAAGGGTATTTTATAAATGTTATTTACCCCTTACCCCAATAATTTATCCATAAAAATACTGAGAGAACATTGAGAAAAAGGCAAAAAAAAAGCCTTGTAGAAAACTCCACAAGACTTTTTTGATAAATGGCGGTCTGGACGGGACTCGAACCCGCGACCCCATGCGTGACAGGCATGTATTCTAACCAACTGAACTACCAAACCATTTTTTTGACTTTACTTTCTAAATAATCTTTTTTAGAAAAAATAAAAATTATCTTCAAGATTCTAAAACAAATTTTTTAAAAACTATTCTGAATTAGCGGTCTGGACGGGACTCGAACCCGCGACCCCATGCGTGACAGGCATGTATTCTAACCAACTGAACTACCAAACCGTTTGTGTTTGCTTTTCAGAACGTTCTTAAAAACTTAATTTTAATTTAAAATTGAATTAGAGTTCAAATATACAAACTTGCTTTTTTAAAAAAAAGTTTGTTTTGATTAAATTAAAAAATATTTTTTCTTGTTTTTGTTTTGAGATATGTCAAAAACACCTCTTCTTTTTTCTGAAGTGCGATGCAAAGGTAAGACAGTATTTTTGATTTTACAAGCTATTTTCTATAAAAAAAACTATTTTTTTAATTAATTAGGAATGGTTTTGATTAAAGTTGTTGATAATCAATAATTTATAAAGGGATATTTTTTTATTTCTTTGCAATATGCTAAAAATGTAGGGTAGATTTTTCATGCTAAAGCATAAGCTGATTTATTTAGATTGCTTTTAGGCTCATATCCAAACTTTGATAGGAGTGAGTAAGCGCACCAACAGAAATAGAATCTACACCAGTTTTTGAAATTTCTCTTACTGTTTCTAAAGTAATTCCACCAGAAGCCTCACTCATTATTTTTTTATAAGACGTAGCATTAAATTCTTTTATCAATGAAACAGCTTCTTTCATCATTTCATTTGTCATGTTATCCAACATCAAAAAATCTATTGGTTCGCCTTTTTTACTGACTTCTAAAACTTGTTTTACTTCTTCTAAATTTCTGGTTTCTACTTCTATTTTTAGGTCTTTTTGATTGGTTTTACAATAATTTTGAGCTGATTGGATTGCTTTTTCGATTCCACCTGCATAATCTACATGATTGTCTTTTAGCATTATCATATCAAAAAGTCCGTAACGGTGATTTGTTCCACCTCCAATTTTGACTGCCCATTTTTCAGTAATTCTTGAGTTGGGAGTAGTTTTGCGAGTATCTAATATTTTAGTTTCTGTACCTTTTATGGCTTCTACAAATTGATTGGTAAGTGTAGCGATTCCACTCATTCTTTGCATACAATTCAAGACTAGACGTTCTGCTGTTAGGATAGATTGTGCGTTTCCTTCCACGACAAATGCAATATTTCCATAATTTACGTTATCTCCGTCATTTAAAAAAATATCTAGTTTTAGATTTTTATCTACCTTAGCAAAAATAAGTTTTGCGAGTTCTATTCCTGCTAAAATGCCATTTCCTTTAATAAGTAAATGTGCTTTTTTCTGTGCTGTGGCAGGAACAGAGGAGAGTGTAGAGTGGTCGCCATCTGCAATATCTTCTTTGAGGGCAAGTGTTATGAATTGGTCTAAAGATTCGGTAGTGAGGTAGTTGTACACTTTTTAATAGGTTTTGATGATGAGATTTTTTTGGAATAAATAACTTCGTGTATTTTATACACAAATAAAAGTATTTTTATTGGAATAAACAATAATTAATTTTGTAATTTCAAACAATTTATTGATAATCAACTGTTTTGATAGCGTAGTTATTGGAGGTTTTTTGTTGTAAGCCATGATTTTGAAAAGAAAAATTTATAAAAAATAAAATCATTTGGGGTTTTTATTCGTTTAATAAATACGATTTTAGTTAAGCAGTGATTACCTTTATGACAAGTTGAGTCAGTATTCTATATTTAGTATTTTGGTTTAGCAAGTCATTTTGTTTTGTATTTTGGTTTTCAGATTATTTATAGCATTTAATTTTTACGTTTATGAAAACAGTTACATTTTCTTCTCTTTTTAAAACTAAAACATCTAAAAAAATTATAGGCACACTTGCCTGTTGTGTTTTGTTGGGTCTAGGAGGAAATTCTGTATTTGCTCAAAATAATCTACATATAAAGCTTCCTTATGATCCTCATAATAATCCTGCTATTTGGGCACAACTTCAACAAACGCCTTTAGATTCTTTGTTGTGGCAAAAATATGTACATAAACAATGGACAGAAATGCCTTTGAAGGAGCGTTTGCAAGTAAAATTATGGATTCAAGAGATGTGGCTCAATAAACTTAATGGAAAAGATGAGCCTATGATAGCAACGACAACTATCAATAAGAATAAAAAAAATGAAAAAGTAGATAATAAAAAAACGGATACTATAAACGAAACTACTTCTCAAGTTATTAAGAATGATAAAGCAGTAGTTGTTAAGAAAGATGACAAACCAAAAGATGAAAAGGTTACGACTGTTGTTACTAAAAAAGAAGAGGTTGTAGTAGCTTCTACAAAGTCCCTCAGTAAAACTCAAAAAATAAATGAGTTGCTTGAAAAGCCAGAAGTAAAAAATTATATGAAAGATTTGGAAGAGTCATTTTTGGCTGAATCTACAGAAATGGAAGAATTAAAAGAAAATTTATATGAAAATTTCTTTATTTTGGAGGCTGTTTTGGCAGATGAATTTGAAGTTTTGGGAGCAGACTATGTTTTTTACAAACAAAAATATCCAAAAGGTAATTATAGTGAATCTCGTTGGATGATGGAAAAAGAACAGGAATTGAGAAAGCTCAAATCTCAAAAACTCGAAGAAATGAAACAGGCTTTCTTAGAACGACAAATCAATTAGACTACACCAAAACAACAGAAATAGTACAATTTTTTATTAGAATTAGTGATTTTTAGATTTTATTTTTTATAAATATTTAGCTTAACTTGTTGATTTGTAGGTTTTTAGTGTTTTTTTGGTGTATTTTATAAAAATAGTGCAAATGTTTAAAATAGAGTAGCAAAATAGAATTCAGCATCAAATAACTTGTTTAGCTAACTTTTCCCCTTGTTTTCTCACATCACCATTTTTTCCTCTTTATTGTTTTATTAAAAACATTCTGTACATTTATGAATGTATAGACAGATATTCTGTATTTTGCTATATGAACAAATTAATCTATTCTTATTCTACTACTTTTTTACTTTTGCTATTATGCCTATACCTAAATCTATTTTTTGTGTTAATTTGAATGTTAATTTGAATGTTTTTTCTAAGTTCGTGCTTTCTTTTACATTTTTGTTTTTGCTTTTTTTAGCAGGAACAGTAGATGCGCAAGACACAGTTGAGAAAGATCCTATGAACAAACCTGATATATGGCAAAAACTTCAACATAATCCTAATGACCAAACTCTTTGGGAAAGCTACTTAGGAAAAAAAATACAAGATTTTACAGAAGAAGATAATGATAAAATT
>PFKD01000418.1:0-19320 GCA_002784125.1 Flexibacter sp. CG_4_10_14_3_um_filter_32_15 | reverse complement strand
GGCAAGAAGATTTAATGGTGTTACAGGCAGAACATGCTGATGTAATTGTTACTTCAAAAGCAAATACAGATGCTGAAGATGAAGATATTCTTAGAGATATGCAGGTAGGTGATTGGCAAAATTTGGAAGCTGTAGTAATGGGTACAGGATCAGAAATAAAGGAGATGCGTCAGAATGTAGATGCAAATTTTGCTCTTTTGGAAGATTTATATGCAGAATCTTTTGAAGAACAAGGATTAAAATATGTGTTTTATGATGAAGCACATTCAGATGGAAAGTATTCAAAGACTGCTTGGATAGAAGCACAAGAAGAAACACTACGTCAAGCCAAAATGAAAGAGTTACAGGCTTTGCGTAAACAAGTTGAAAAAAATTAAGTATTTTGTTTACATATATTCTTAATTATTTAGTAATATTTGAAACAAAAACAGTTGATAAATAGTAGTAGAGGTGCATATTTGAGTTAAAAAACTTAACTTTGCATACCTACTAACTAAGAGTAACTAAAAGTATTGTATTAATAAATACACAAAATACTGCTTATTTTTAAGTTAGTGATAGGTAAATTTGGTGATTCAAAAACATCGGTAATACTATTGCCGATGTTTTTTTGTTTAGATTGCAAGTACATTTTCAAATACGGAGTTACAGAGAACGCAGAGAATACACATACATTTTGAAATACTATTTTAGAAGTACAATTTAGTTGTCTAAAAATTTTAAAATTTTATCATAAACTAAATCTAACTCTTCATCAGTAATAATATAAGGAGGAATCATATAAATAACATTTCCCAAAGGACGAAGCAAAATATTTCTATCCAAAAAGTAATTATAGATATTTTTTCGCCATTCATTAAAATAGGAAGTTTGTTCTTCGGTTTTGAGTTCTAAGGCAAAAATTGTCCCACAGGTTCTGACTTCTAGAACTCTATTTTCTAATTTTTTATTAGAATTTATTTGATTAGCAAAGTAAATATGTTTTTCTGCTATTCGTTTTCTATTTTGAAAACACTCATCACTCAATAAAATTTCTAAACTGGCATTGGCAGCAGCACACGCAATCGGATTTCCTGTATAAGAATGTCCGTGAAAAAAAGTCTTTAAAATATCATTATCGTAAAATGGTTGTGCAACTTCTTGTGTGCAGAGCGTAACAGCTAAGGGCAAAAATCCTCCTGTAATTCCTTTTGAAAGACAAATCAAATCTGGTTTTTCTTGTAAATATTCAGAGGCAAAAAGATGGTCAGTTCTACCAAAACCTGTCATTATTTCATCGGCAATACAAAATGTGTTTTTATTGTGAGCTAGTTTTATAAGTTTGTCTAAATGGTTGGGAGAATAGGTTTGCATTCCTCCTGCACCTTGAATAATTGGCTCAAAAATAAAAGCTGCTACTTCTTCACTTTCTAAAATCTGTGTAAATTTTTCTTTTACAGCATTCCAGTTTTTTTCTGTTGGACGTGGAATAAATTCGACTTCAAAAAGCAAAGGATTAAAAGGTGCATTAAAAGGCGTTCTGTCACAGACTGCCATTGCTCCAAAGGTATCTCCATGATATGCTCCTTCTATTGCAATTATTTTGGTTCTGGCTGCTTCTTTATTTTTATTTTTATTATGAAAATGCTGCAAACAAATTTTTAAAGCGACTTCAATAGCTGTAGAGCCATCATCCGAAAAAAATACTTTGTTCATTGAAGGCAAAAGTTCAATCAAACTTTTGGCTAGTTTTTCGGCTGGTTGGTGCGTAAAACCTGCAAAAATAACGTGTTCCAAACTATGTGCTTGTTCTGAAATAGCATTTGCAATTTTCTTGTTGGCGTGTCCGTGAGTATTTACCCACCACGAAGAAACAGCATCAAGAATTTTTCTTCCGTCTTTGGTGTGAATATAAATTCCGTTTGCTCTTACAATTTCTAAAGGTTCGTAGCCTTCAGCTAATGGCGTGAAAGGATGCCAAATGTTGTTTTCTGTCATTTTTTTATAGTTATTAGATTGTTTCTTTCTGTAAAAATACTGATTTTGAGATTATGGAACACCGATTTTATGAATCTAAAATTTTGATACAAAATTGTCTTTAATTTCCTTCACAAAAATCTTATATTTGTATGAAAGTTAGTTTTTATTAGTTTAGATAAAGAAAAATAATATACGATGAAAATAGTTTCATTTTTTGCAGGTGCAGGAGGGTTAGATTTAGGATTTCAAAAAGCAGGTTTTGATGTAATTTGGGCAAATGAATATGATAAAGAAATTTGGGAAACTTATCAAAAAAATCATTCTAACACTTTTCTTGATAAGAGAAGTATTGTAGATATTCCTGCTAATGAAGTTCCTGATTGTGATGGAATTATTGGTGGTCCCCCTTGTCAGAGTTGGAGTGAAGCAGGTAAAGCACGAGGAATAAAAGATAAAAGAGGACAATTATTTTATGATTTTATTCGAATTTTGGAAGAAAAACAACCTAAGTTTTTCTTAGCTGAGAATGTTAGTGGAATGCTTATTTCAAAACACAACCAAGCTTTAGAAGGAATTAAAGAATTATTTAGAAATGCAGGTCTGGGTTATGAGTTATCTTTCAAAATGCTCAATGCTTCTGATTATAATGTTCCACAGGATAGAAAACGAGTTTTTTTTATTGGGGTAAGAAAAGATTTAAATATTAAATATGAATTTCCGAATGAAAATTTTGAAAAAATAACTTTAGAAACAGCCATTTCAGATTTGCAAGACAATGTTTTACCAGCTTTAGAACTCAATAATACAAATGGTAATAACTGTAAAATTCCGAACCATGAATATATGATAGGAGGCTTTTCAACAATGTTTATGTCAAGGAATAGAGTCAGAAGTTGGGACGAACAATCTTTCACCATTCAAGCAGGAGGACGACATGCACCCATTCATCCACAAGCTCCAAAAATGCAATTTGTAGAAAAAGATGTGCGTATTTTTGTTCCTAAATATGAATATTTATATAGAAGATTAAGTGTTAGAGAGTGTGCAAGAATTCAGACTTTTCCAGACGATTTTATTTTTTATTACAAAAAAGTAGCAGCAGGATATAAGATGATTGGAAATGCTGTTCCTGTTAATTTAGCTCATTTTTTGGCTAAGAGTATAAAAGAACAAATTTTGAATAGTCAGAAAAATCAATTTATTCAATCAGAAAAACTAACGGCATGACAAATATTTTAGAGGCGATTTATACTATCGTTGAAAATCCTATTTTTGAAATCAAATCATTTTATACAGGTAGAAATAGAGCAAATAGTGTAGGTGATGCGTTAGAAAATTATATCAAAGATGCTTTTGCAAACTCATTTCATATAAAAAATGAAAAAGAGCGAATGAAATTATTTAATGATAAATTTTCTTGGCTTGGCAGTCAAAACAATCCACCTGATATTATGATAAAAGGAGGAGATGCCATTGAAGTCAAGAAAACACAAAGCGCAAATAGTAATTTGGCTTTAAATAGTTCTTATCCAAAATCAAATATCAATTCTTCCAGTCCAATGATTACACAAAGTTGTAAAAATTGCGAAGATTGGACTGAAAAAGATTTAATTTATTGTGTTGGGCATACAACAGATACTACTTTAAAATCTCTTTGGCTTGTTTATGGAAATATTTATGCAGCAAGTCACGAAACATATCAGAGAATAAAAAATACGATTTCGGCAGGAATAGACACAATTCCTAATGTAGAGTTTGCAGAAACAAAAGAGTTGGGAAGAGTAAATAAGGTAGATTCTTTGGGAATTACAAATTTGAGAATTAGAGGAATGTGGCAAATTCAGAATCCTAGAAAAGTATTTAGTTATTTACATACTCCAACCGAAAAAGAATTTGAATTAGTTTGTATTATCCCAACAGATAAGTACAATTCTTTTGATGAATCTAGTAGAGCAAAAGTTGAATCAATTAAAAAAATAGAATTTAGCATTCAAGAACAACAAGTAAAAGACCCAAATAATCCTGCAAAATTGATTGATTGTAAATTGATAAAATACCTAATTTAATAAACTGAAAAGAATGCTTTTTTGGTCATTGTTGATATTTTAGTACAGCCACACAAACAACACATTCCACCAAACCCAAAAAACTCAAAACCTCTACTTCGCTTCTGATGTTAATTAGTCTGAAAACTCCATCTATTTTTGTTACTTTCGTGCTATAATAGCGTTTCATTAAAAACCCTAAGGGTCTTCAAGACCCTTAGGGTTTGGGAACATAAATCAAGAATCAAAAAAAACAATTCCATATATTCAATGAAATTTCAGACGATAACCAAATTTGCCTTTTTAGCCTTTTTTCTGCTTACAGTCGCTTTTTTGTCTTCTTGTACGAGTGATAGTGATAATAAAGATGAAAAAGTATTTTCATACAAAGATTTTCTACCTCCTTCGAAAGGTGGACGTGGAGAAATTTTACTTCAAATGGACTCTAGCAAGTGGGAGGGAGATTTGGGAGCTGCTGTTCGTGAACTCTATATGACACCCATGCCGGGATTTCCACAACCTGCCGAGCCGATTTTCAAACTTTATCATGCTGCGCCTAAAAAAGTAAATGATTTATTAGATGAATATCATTCTATTTTTGTGGTGCTTTCATTAGAGAGTAAATCGTATGATAGTGATATTTTACGTAAGAAGTTTTCTAAAGAAAGTTTGGATAGAATAGAAGCCGATACAACTCCTTATTTGATTGTAAAACAAGACGAACATGCCAAAAATCAACAAGTTGTTTATTTGATTGGAAAAGACGACGAGCAGCTTATCAAGCACATGAAAGCAAATGAGGAAAAATTGCGTGAGATTTTCTACAAAACAGAGCGTGAACGTTCGTATTTGGTAGCTTTTAGAGGTGGAAAGCAAACAGGTAGAATGCAGCGTTATGAAAAAGAGCATGGTTTTAAATTAGGAATTCCAGATGGTTATCAAGAGGCAAAAGACATTATTATTACAAATAAACAGAAACAAGATTCTGGTTTTGTATTTATGCGCTTGATAGACAATGCCAACGGACGAGATAGAAATATTTTTGTCGCTTACAAACCCTATACTTCGCAAGGACAATTAAATGCTGATAGCGTTTTGGCATGGCGAAGAGAGCTAGGCGAAAAATATATGAAAGACCCAGATAGAGGTTCGTATGTAACAGACCAAACCGATGTAATGCCTTATTTCTCACAAGAAATTAATTTTAAAGGACATTATGCCATCGAAATTCGTGCGCTTTGGAAACTTACTTCGCTTACTTCAGGTGGGCCTTTTTTAGGATATTTGATTGTAGATGAGAAGAAAAATAGATTGTATTATATCGAAGGATTTATTTTTGCACCGACTTCTAAAAAGCGTGATTATATTCGGGAAGTAGAAAGTATTTTATGGACTTTTGAGCTGTAAATGTTGATGGATAATTGATAATTCTAACTCACTTTTGCGTAAATTTGCAGTATTCAAAATAAAAAACAAATTTATAACCATTTTTCTTGTTATTTTCAGCTATGAACATCATTTTTTTCGACGCACCGTCACTTTGTACTCATTTATTGCCTTTTACTTTTACTCGTCCTGTGGCTGACCTGCGTGTCGGAATTCTGACCATTAAAGAAAAATTTGAAACGTATTTTAATCAGTATTTACAAAATATAAATTCTTCAGAAACTGAAAGTCATACTTTTTCATTCTTGACACAAGATTATTTACAAGAAAAATTCCCTATTTATTTTTCTGTCAATAATAATGAAAATGAAACTGTAAATCTATATATCAATGGCGCAGTTTTGCCAACTTTAGACTTTTTTGAAAAGCTAAGTGTTCTTCCACTAGAAACAGCCATTTTTTCTGATTCAGCAAATGGAACAGAGCTAATCGCTTTCAAAACCTTTACCCAATTCAAAAACATAGAAAAATTTTATGATTTTGCTTTAAAGGCAGCCAAACAAAAAACTGAAAAAATACAAATTCAATTCTTACAAAGAACGTGGGATATTTTCCGAGCCAACAAACAAGAAATTGAAAAAGATTTTGATTTGATTACAACAGGTCGCAAAAGTCAAATTATTACAGACAAACATACCGTTTTATATAATGAAGAGCGCATTTTTATAGAAGAAGGAGTAACTATAAAAGCTGCTGTTTTGAATGCAGAAAAAGGCTCAATTTATATTGGAAAAAATGCAAGTATTGAAGAAGGTGCAATTATTCGTGGTTCGTTTGCACTTGGAGAAAGTTCTGTCATCAATACAGGTGCGAATATGCGAGGCGATACGACCATCGGAAAGTTTTGTAAAATAGGTGGCGAAGTGAGTAATTGTGTATTTTTTGGTTATTCAAATAAAGGACACGACGGATTTTTAGGAAATGCAGTCATTGGAGAATGGTGTAATTTGGGTGCAGCTACCAACTGCTCAAACCTTAAAAATAACTATGGAACGGTCAGAATTTGGAATTATGCAGAAGAAAATTATGAAAAAACAGACCTTCAATTTTGTGGTCTTTTAATGGGCGACCATAGCAAATCTGGAATTTGTACCATGTTTAATACAGCAACTGTTGTAGGAACTGGCGCAAATGTTTTTGGAGAAGGATTTCCACCAAAATTTATTCCTTCGTTTGCGTGGGGAAATGGAAACCACCAAACTAAATTTGTTTCGACACACTTAGAAGCACTCTTCAAAACAGCAGAACGCATGATGAGCCGTAGAGATGTAGCATTTACAGAAACCGAACGCAAAATAATGAAACACATTTTTGAAGATACCGATAATTATAGATTTTGGGAGTCGAATCCGATGTTTAGCTGATTTTTAGGAATTGGGGATTGGGAATTAGGGAATGGGGAATGAAAATACGAATGAAATTAACTGATAACTGAAAAAACTATGATTTTTGAAGATTTTAAATTAAATAGACAATTATTAAATGCCATTGAAGAAGCTGGATATGAAAAACCTAGCCCAATTCAAGAACAGGCAATTCCGTTGCTTTTGGCTGGACATGATGTAATTGGTGTAGCGCAAACAGGGACAGGAAAAACGGCTGCTTTTATGTTGCCTCTTTTGATGAAACTAAAATATGCACAGGGCGAAAATCCTCGTGCGTTGATTCTTGCTCCTACTCGTGAGCTGGTTATTCAGATTCATGAACATTTTGAAATGCTTAGCAAATATACAGATTTGCGTGCCGTTGCTTTGTATGGTGGAAGTGGAAGTATAAAAAGACAGCTTGAACAGGTTCGTGAAGGAATGGATTTGATTATCGCAACTCCGGGGCGACTTTTGGATATTTATGAGCGAAATGAACTGAATTTGCGTCAAATCAAAACGATGATAATGGACGAGGCAGACCGTATTTTGGATATGGGTTTTATGCCACAAATCAATCGTTTATTAGAAATTATTTCTAGCAAAAAACGTCAGAATGCGCTTTTTTCTGCTACTATGCCAGAAAAAGTAGTGAAATTGACACATGATTTTTTAGAATCTCCAGAGGAAATAAACATTTCAACTATTTCTGTTACGGCTGAAACGGTCGAACAGAAATATTATGAAGTTCCGAATTTTAGAACCAAAATTAATTTATTAGATTATTTACTCAGAGATAAAGAGAAATTTAATAAAGTAATTGTCTTTACAAGAACGAAAGATGTAGCAAATAATGTCTATAAATTTTTGGGTAGAAAAGTTGATGATAGTGTAAAAGTAATTCATAGTAACAAAGACCAAAATACACGAAGCAATGCCTTTAATGACTTCAAAAATGAAGATATTCGTATTTTGGTAGCGACAGATGTAGCTGCACGAGGGTTAGATGTAAGTGATGTGAGTCACGTGATAAACTTTGAAGTTCCAAAACAATACGACGATTATGTACACAGAATTGGACGTACAGGAAGAGCAGAAAAAGAAGGAATTGCTATTACTTTTGCCAATGTTTTGGATGTTCATCATATCAAAAAAATTGAAAAAGTAATTGGAAAGAAAATCCCACAAGAAAGAATTCCGACCGAAGTAGATATTACAGAAACTCCTTTTGAAGAAAATCAAAAACTGATAAAAGCCTTAGATTTTATTCGTCAAAAAGAAGACCCAACCTATAAAGGAGCTTTTCATCACAAAAAACGCTACTTAAATCCGAAAGATGCAGGTAAAAAGAAAACGAGGAGTACCTCAAAGAGGAAACCTAAGAAGTAGTTTTGAATTGTGAATGATGAATGATGAATTTTATATTTTTGGGCTTTTTCTAGGAATTAGTCTTGTCTTACAAGGTAGTTTCTTTGTCGTAATTTTTAAATTACTTTTTACTAGAATTATTGATACGAAAAAAATAAATCAACCATCTAAAAAATCTGTTTCTCTTGTCATTGCAGCAAGAAATGAAGCACACAATTTAGAAAAATTACTTAATTCTATATTCAATCAAAGTTATACTAATTTTGAAGTAATTGTAGTCAATGACCGTTCGGACGATAATTCTTTAGAAATTTTAGAAAAATTTAAACTAGAAAATTCTGAAAAACAATTTCATTTTATTTCTATAAAAGAAAAACCTCAAAACTGGAACGGAAAAAAGTATGCTTTACATACAGGAATACAAGCAGCAAAAAATGAAGTTATTTTACTGACAGATGCTGATTGTTTGCCAAAAGATAAATTTTGGATAGAAAAAATGGCAAATTCTTTTCATAATTCTGATAAAAAAACAAATACGGTTGTCGGAATTTCATTGTATAAAAAAGAAAAAAATGACTTTTTAAATTGGTTTATACAGAATGAAACCTTAATTACGGCTTTTCAATATATTTCTTTTGCTAATTTTGGAATGGCGTATATGGGAGTTGGGAGGAATTTGGCGTATAAAAAAAATGTCTTTTTGTCCTCACCAACGACAAGTTTTGAAAAAATAGCTTCTCAATTAGGAGGAGATGATGATTTGATTTTTTCTGAAAAGCGTTTTTATAAAAATGTAAGTATTTGTTTAGATGGACAAACAGAAAGTAAATCTCCTCAAAATTTTAGAGAATGGCTGCATCAAAAACGACGACATTTGGCTGTCGGAACAAAGTATTCTTTTCGTCAGAAAGTCATTTCTAGTATTTATCCTTTGAGTATCTTTTTTTGGTATGTCGCTATTATAGGATTTTTGATAAATGGTTTTTATGAAGTTTTAGGTCTTGAAGTCTTTCGTCAGTTGCTTTTTTTTGCTATTTTGCGTATATTCTACAACCAAATACGAAATAGTTACGTTTCAATACGTTCTATTTATAAAAACTTATTCAAAAACTTATTCAAAAACTTTTTAAGGAAATTTTTTACTACCTTTTTTTGTTTTGAAATCGTATTTATTTTTTATTATTTCGTGGTGGGAATGGGAGCAGTTTTTTTTCCTCCTAAAAAATGGAAATAAAACAGAAACAAATTTTAACAAAGTAAATCCTAAAAAGTGTGTCAAAATGACCCTTTCTTACTTAGTTTTGACTTAACTTTGATTTATGGATTAAAAATAGCATTGTTTATCATAGCGTTGGTGGGAACATCAATAACGGTAAAGAAATAAGAAAAACGACTAATTTTAATAACAACTAGAAGTAGATAAAATAAAAGTTGCCTTTAAATAAAAAACAACAACTCATTACAAAAAAGTATTCATTACACCTCTATTGATGAAAGATAATAAAAAAAACACCGAAAAATCAGAAGAAAAAGAAAACAAAAATCCGTTATCGAATGCTGATGATAAAGAATTTTCAGACAAAGCTCTAAAAGATTTTGATTTGATAGATTTGGCAGTAAAAGGCGACCAACAAGCTTACGCTGAGCTAATGAATCGCTACAAAAATTCGGTGTATTTTATGCTTCTCAAAATGGTAAAAAACACAGATGATGCCGAAGATTTGACCGTCGAAGCGTTTACAAAAGCCTTTAGAAGTCTCAAAAAATTTAAGAAAGAATATACGTTTAGTACGTGGCTTTTCCGTATTGCAACCAATAATTGCATCGATTTTATTCGTAAGAAAAAACTAGAAACACTTAGTTTGCATACGCCTTACAAAAATGATTCGGGCGAACAAATTCAGATGGACGTTCCAGACCAAAATCTAACGCCACAAGAAGAAGCAATCCGAACGCAAAAAATAGAAATTATTAGAAATTTTGTCGACCAGCTTCCTCCAAAATATAAAAAGTTGGTAGAGTTGCGCTATTTTGATGAGCTTTCGTATGATGAAATAGCAACCGAACTAGATGCTCCTTTAGGAACTGTAAAGGCACAGTTACACCGAGCAAGAGAGTTGATGTATGACTTAGTGAAAAATAAGCGTGATGTGATTTAAGAAATACCGTAACTGATTGGCGAGTGATTTATATGATTCTTATGATGAATGAAGATAAATACAAATACTTTTTTCTAAAAAATACTGTAACTGATTAATGAAATTAGTTGTGTAACACTATATTAGGACGACACAATATTTTTATAAAAAAGGCTTCTCATTATTAAAATGAAAAGCCTTTTTTATTGATTATAAGCAATAATATATTATTTTACAGCCACAGTATTTTCTTCATATTTAGAAGGACATTTGAGTAGAATATCACTTACTACAAACTGCTCATTTTCATATTTTCCAATCACAACGACCTTTTCAGAACGTTTAAAATCGGTCATAGAAGGAGGAGGAGTGCTTGTGATTACACGCTGCTTTTTTCCTTTTTCATCAATGAGCTGAAAAGCCATAAAATTAGCATCTGCAATCGGATTATATTCAATTCCTATTACTTCGCCATTCGCATCTCTAGGAAGCTCACCCACAACGTGAATTTTGTTGTCATCACCATTTTTTGCAATAGAAAGAGCTTTATCAAAATCTACGTACTGACTAGCATTTTCGCTAGAACTGACAAAAATTCCGATACCAACAGCAATAATAACGAGAACAATTATATGTGAAATTTTCATAGTTTTAATGAATTTTGGTTGATTTGATTCTTTTAGTTTTAACGAAAAATACCCTTAAAGCGTTGTTTTAAATCTCTTCTTTTGAAGCTCGTTCAGAATATACTAAATCTTCTAATTTTTTTACTTTTCTTTCTGTTGCAATCAAAAAGGCTACAATTCCTGCAAAAATAGTTGCTAAAACAGCTACAACGACGTAAATTTTGCCGTCTGCTCTGAATGTGTCAGCCATCGAAACTTCTGTATTTTCATAATCTCGCTGGGTAACAGGGATTTTTCCGTTTTTATTAACTTCCGTTGTTTGTTCCGTACTTATCTCTTCATTTTGAGCAATAGCCAATAAAGGCGAAAAAGCAAAAGAGAAAATGAGTAAAAGTAGATATATGTTTTTCATTGAAATGTATTTTGTATAACAGACTTCTTAGTCTGTTTTAATGAGTATTATTTAAATTAACAGACTAGGAAGTCTGTTATACAATTAATCAAAAAGCGTTTTGTATTCAATTCTTCGCATTCTGACACGAAGCTGTGCCACCCAAACTCCTAAAAGCGTCCAACCGATAATGGCAATATAAAAGACTTTTTTGAGGTCGTTATCGTAATCATACGCACTAAAGGCTGGATTTCCTTCTGCCCCAGGGTGCAATGAATTGACCATTCTAGGCAAAATATAAATGAGTGGAATATAAGTAGCAAAAGCAAAAATATTGAAAACGGCACTTATTCTTCCACGTTTTTCGTCGTCTGGCAAGGCACTACGCAAAAGTAAATAGCCAAAGTAAATCAAAAGAGCGATTGCAGAAGCATTTTGTTTTGGGTCGGCACTCCAAAATTGTCCCCACGTAAATCTTGCCCACCACATTCCTGTCAAGATTCCTAAAATGCCAAACGCAATTCCAGAGTTGGCGAGTTCGACTGCCCAGTCGTCGTGTCTTGGATTGGAAGTTTTGAGGTACATTATCGAATAAATAACAGAAGCAAATAACATCAGAACCATTCCAAACCACATTGGGACATGGAAAAATAGATTTCTGATGGTTTCGTTGAGAATATTTAGGCGTGGAACTTCAACTAAAAGTCCCCCAATGATTGTATAAAAAAGGATAATTACACAAGCAATTTTCCACCAATGTTTTTTGAGTAAATTCATATGTAGCATACCCTTTAGGGTGTGTAATGTAGCATACCCTTTAGGGTGTGCAAAAATAATATACTACAAAATTACAACTCAAAACCTCAAAGAACAAAAATAGGATAGAAAAGAAAGGCTAAAAGTTTATAAAATTATAAATACAGAACGCACCTTAAAAGGTACGGTATATTTTCGCACACTAAAGTGTACGCTACATAATTTATTAAAAGGCATAAAAAAGCCGTTGCAGATCATTCCGATACTGCAACGGTAGAATTTTAGTTTTGTCAGAAAGCCCCCTCTCTGCAAATAACTAAATGAAAATCTTTACTTATTTTAAATTTACTTTAAATTTACTCTGAATTATCTTGAAATTTCTTTGTTAAGACTTAAAAAATTGCTTTAACTTAATGTCCTAAAAATACTACTATTTTAGAACAAAAACAACTCATTAGTAAAAAAAGTTGATTTTTTTGCAATATTTTTTTATTATATCCCTATAAAGCTGATTTTCAAGTGTTTTAATAACTAAAAAAGAGTTGTTTAAAAAATTATATTTGCATTATTTTGTTATAAAGTTAAGGTATTTCTTATAAAAAAGTTTTTTGTGTTGCTATTTTATAAAGTTTCTATGAATAGTAATCATTATTTCTGGATACAAATTTGTTAAAGTTTTTTGAAAGTAATTATAGGAAATAAAACAAAAAATAAAGCCTTGCGTTACACTCTAAAATGCCTATATAAGGTTTGAGTATTTCCTTCAAAACAAGAAAAAGAAAGATTGAAATTAGCTAAGGATTATTCCGAAGAGTATATCAAATACAATTCTGAGATAATTCTGAAAAATTAATTCAAAAAATACGATAACTAACTTGTTTAGAATGAATAACTTATTACCTTTGCAGCCTTATCAAAAAAATCAGTCTTAGAAAAATTGAAATAATCATTCAAAAATTAGGCTGATTAAAAATTTTAAATTATTACAAAAAAATACAAATATAAGCCTATGTATTGGACACTAGAACTTGCGTCTTATTTAGAAGATGCACCTTGGCCAGCCACTAAAGACGAATTAATTGATTATGGGACACGTACAGGTGCGCCTATGGAAGTAGTGGAAAATCTGCAAGACTTAGAAGACGATGGAGAGCCTTACGAAAATATTGAAGAGATTTGGCCTGATTATCCTACTAAAGACGACTTCTTTTTTAATGAAGACGAATATTAATCGTTAATTTGAACGAATAATCTAACTTTATAAACTCCCTTTTGCTTACTTTTGTATCGAAATGGAGTTTTTTATTTTACTGGATATACATGCAAACTTTACAAAACGATTTACTTTTAAGAACAGCAAGAGGAGAAAAAACAGAACGTGCGCCTGTCTGGACAATGCGCCAAGCAGGAAGAATCTTGCCTGAATACAGAGAATTAAGAGCCAAACTAAGTGGTTTTATCGAACTGGTTACTACACCACATTTGGCAGCCGAAGTTACCATTCAACCTGTCGATAGATTGGGAGTAGATGCAGCTATTATTTTTTCAGATATTTTGGTAATTCCTGAAGCAATGGGTTTGCCTTACGAAATGGTAGAAAAAGTAGGCCCTCGCTTTCCTCAAACTATCAAAACGGAAGCAGACATCAAAAGAATGACTACCGATGACATCGAAGAAAAATTGAGTTATGTAACTGAAGCCATTTCTATTACCAAAAAAGAATTAAACGGACGTGTTCCTTTGATTGGTTTTGCTGGTGCGCCTTTTACGCTTTTTTGTTATATGATAGAAGGAAAAGGCTCAAAAACATTTTCAAAACCTCGTGGATTACTTTATGAAAATCCAAAATTAGCGCATCAATTATTACAAAAAATTACAGATTCGACAATCATTTATCTAAAGGCACAAATAAAAGCAGGTGCAGATATTATTCAAGTTTTTGATTCTTGGGCTGGTGTTTTGGGATTGGAACAGTACAGAGAATTTAGTTTGAAATACATTGAGCAAATTGTAGAAGCGATTGATGAAGTGCCTACTATTGTTTTTGGAAAAGACCAACACGCAGCAAGAGCCGATTTTGGAAAACTTTCTTGTAATGTAGTTGGATTAGATTGGACAATGTCGATTGAAGAATCAAGAAAATTGATAGGAAATGACAAAGTTTTGCAAGGAAATCTTGACCCTTGTGTTTTGTATGGTTCGTATGAAACGATAGAAGCAGAAACGAAGAAAATGCTAACTTCTTTCGGAAAAGGAAAACATATTGCCAATCTAGGACACGGAGTTTATCCAGATTTAGATTTTAATAAAGTCAAGCATTTTATTGATACTGTCAAGGCTTGGAAGTATTAAGAAATAATTACGAATTACGAATTAAAAATTACGATTTTAAATTATATTTCTAAAAAAGGATTTAAAGTTTTGATGCTTTAAATCCTTTTCTTTGTTAAAGGTGTTGTACATATAAGTTACTCGCAAAATGTGAGCGATGGCAAGAGGGCTACAAATTATTCGTTATTCTTTCTGTATTCTATCATTTGTTCTGTACTAAGAAAATCATCAAAACCTTTTTCTAAAACTCTTTTTTTGAGCGTTGTATCACCTGTCCAAATAAGCGTATTTTGCATAAATAAACTCAGCGTTACAAAAGCTATATCGTTCATATCTACATCTTTTACGATAAGAGAAGCCTTTTTCCAATACTCATAAGGGATAATCTCATCTGGTATAAATTTGATTTTTGCATAAATTTTGGAAAGAACAGCATTAATTTCTGTTTCTTCTAAATTAGACAATGCACATAATTTTGTTTTATGAGTTTCTAATTCTTCTTTTAGGTAATAGACAGAATAAAATTCGAAAACTTTATCTGAATTGAAAATCAAGTCTGCTATTTTACTATTTATATTCAAGGCGCAACTAAAAATGATATTTGTATCTATTATGATTTTCATTCGCCTAAAAGTCTATTTTTGTTTCTTTCCCACCAACTTATATTAACCTCTCTACTTAGTTTATCAACATCTTCTTGGGTTGCTTTGCTATTTTTCGTTAATTGAATGTATTCTATATAATTCAAAAGTCGTTGTAATGCTTCCAAATCTGCTGTATCAGGAACTTTAAATACAAATTGGTTTCCTTGTTTTTCAATATTCATTTTTTTATAATTTTAAGTGAAATATAATTTTTTATTAGTAGTATAATTAACGTGAAAATTTGATTTTAAGTTTGAATAAATTATTATTTGAAAAAGATTTTTTGTTGTGTCAAAACCATTTAATTCTCCTGCTGCCACTCGTAAAACACAAAGGCTCTCGCTTGTTAAAAATGAGCAATAATCTACCACTTTTTGAGCGACAACAGAAAATGCTTTTCATTTATTTTCTTTAACTTTCAAATTCTACTTTTTTATAAATCGATGAAAAAGAAATCTCTATATCTAAAGTAGGAAAAACTAACATTTTATCCATTCCTGTAATAATTTCAATTTGCCATAAGGATTTATTATCTTCTACTTTCATTTTTCTATACACTTCAATTTGTGGTTTGTCTTGTGAAATCAAAACGTAATATTCTAAACTAGGAACTTGTTTGTATAAACCAAATTTATCTTTTCTATCAAGTTCTTCTGTTGATTTTGACAAAACTTCAATAATAATTATTGGATTTGTAATATCTTGATTGTGCCTAGATTCTTCTATATCTCCACAAACAACCATAGCATCAGGATACAAATATTTACTTTTGTCTTGAAAACCTAATTTTGTATCACTATTAAAAACTTCACATTTATCTCCTTTCTCTTCCAAGATAGAGAATAATTTTGAAGTTATATTTGTCGAAATCCTTGAATGGTTTCTTGTTCCTCCAGCCATTGCAATCACAAAACCGTCGTGATATTCATACTTTTGATTATTTTCTTTTTCTAAATTAATGTATTCTTGAAAAGTTAATTTTTGTGATTTTAGTTCTTCTTTTGGTAAGCCCATGATTTTCTAAGTTTTAGATTATTTATAGCTTTTATTTTATTAGAGATACGAAATTAGGGTGTTTTAAGTTTGAATAAAAAAAGGATTTAAAGTTTTGATGCTTTAAATCCTTTTTCTTATTATTCAACATCATAAAAGGTAAGCCTTTTACCCACAAATACAAATTTTAAAATTCATAACTCAAAAAGTAACTAAAACCAAGATTTACAGGTTTATCATTCTGTCCAAAACCTGCAATCGTTGTTGGCTTTGCAATTACGTCAGTTGGTTGATTGATTCGCATTCTGATTCTGAATAAATAACTCATATAAATATGCGATAAAAACCCTTTTCTAGCTAAATTTACTTTCATTCCTGTATTTATTTCTGCCCAACTAAACGACATATTATCTTCGCTTACCGACCTTGAAAAACGAGTACGTGGATTTTCGACAGCTTCCAAATCCCAATAACGGTCATCGATATTGTAGTTTAGCTTGTGGGAAAAATTAGCAAAACCATATCTTGCTCCCAAAACTATCGCTTCTCTATCCAAAAGACGATGTAAAACATTATATTCTACGCCTATTGTACCAAAATAACCTACATTTTGATACTCAAAAGAATTGGGGATTTCCTTAAAAGAAAGTGCATCGCCATAACCACCCTCCAAAGCAAGAAACCAAATATTATTCAGCGTAATTTCTGCATTGCCATTAAAACGCAAAATGTTCGGATTACGAGCATTATTAATCATAGACCACATATCCAATCCGACACGAAACGAAATAGGCGTATAAACGGCTGTTGGTTTGGGTTCTTTTGGTTTCTTAACAACTGCTTGTGTGGTGTCATTTGTAGTAAATTGAGCCAAAACTATATTCATTCCAAAAAAAGAAACAAATAATAGAATTGTCAAAAAAGAGGATTGCAAAATTTTTAAGATTTGTTTTTTCATTGTGTAATTTTTATGCAGGATTTTTTGTACAATTAAAAAAATCTATTCTGACTTATAAATTGAACAGGGTTTTAACCCTGTTTTTACTTTTTATCGAATAATTCTAATATGAGGTGTGTTGTCTTGAAGTTCTTTTAGTTCAGTTTGTACAACTTCTACATCAGTAAAAGTACTATAAAGAATTTCTAAATTATTGATAGCCTCATCATATCCACAATCGGGAGGCAAAACCTCTACATTGACTTTATATTTCATTATTAATGTATCTTGGACGGTATCACGAACCGAATTTATAGTTCTGTACTTATAAAAAACAAACATGGTTGTATCTACACGAGTAAAAATGGGTAGTTCAAATATTTTTCGTTTTTCATCGGTAGAATCATAAAGCACAGTAGGCATTACTTCATTGGTACGAGTAAAAACTCCCACAATTTTATTAAATGCTGTATCTATTGCAGCTTTACTGTCTGCATCTGCATAAAAAGAAATGGCTGCAAATTGCACATTGTTACTTATAAAAGTACAGTTTTCGCAACTAGAAAGCAGAAAAGGCAGACAGATAACAGAAGCATATATAAGTCGTAGAACATATTTAGAAAAATATGTAGAATGAAAGTTTGGCATAAAATCAAGTTTTAAATAATTTGTAGCCACAAAAGTAACAAAGAGTTTGCTAACTCTCTCTAAAGTAATTCTCTAATTTTGATTTTTTATAGAATAAGTACGCAAGCAGAATTAAATAGATGTATTTTTATTAAACACCGAGTTACAGAGAACACAGAGAATGACAATACATTTTTTTCTGAACAAGTTTTCTATTCATAATCTATTTCCCTTACCTTTTTAGTTGTTCTGAGTCGTTCTACTTCATTTCTCATTGTGTTTCGAAGTTCATCGCCTTTTTTTATTCCAGCTAGAGAAAGATTAGGGTTACTTCTGTCTGAAGATGTAATTTCAACAATGGAAAGTCCGAGCAAACGCTGCAAAATAGGTTCGATAAGTCGTATATCTTTTATTCTATATAATTCTATTTCATCGGTTGTGCGTGTCAAAATCCCTTTTTTTATGATAAGTCGTTCGCTTGTGAGTGTATAATTGATAAAACGAGTATCAACTATTTTGAGAAAAATGATTGAAAAAGGAATAATAATACTGGCAAACAAAACGACCCAAAAGAAGGTATCTAATTTAGGGTTTTCAATGCCTTTTGTCCATAAATAAATAATCACAGTAGGAAGAATAATTCCTAAAATTGCCCAAAAAATGACATTTCCAAGGTGTAAAAGCCAAGAAGGCGAACCTGTCCAAAGGGTTTGTTCGGTGGTAGAATTTTGTAGATTATCTGATGGATTTGGTGTGTTCATTTCAAAAAAGGCTTTAAATTAATAGAATTATGACTTACAATGAAGCAAGATAAGATAGAATGAAATATATTTGTACTCAAATTGTAACTAGATTATAATCGCATTACAAAAATAAGAATATTTAGAAGATTAACGTCTTTCAAAAATCAGTATTTAGATATACGTTTAAAACACACGAAAAGATGGCTAGAAAAAAAATGATGCGTTTTGAAGAAAATTTAGAACGTTATAATGTATTGCAAATGGAAGATGAAGCCTATACAAAACTAAAAGGAAATTGGAACAAAACTCACTTTCCAAGTTCTCAACCTATCGTTTTAGAATTGGCGTGTGGATATGGTGAGTATAGCGTAGGACTGGGAAAAGTCTATCCAAACAAAAATTTTGTTGGTGTAGATGTAAAAGGAGATAGATTGTGGCGAGGAAGTACAGATGCCTTAGCAAATAATTCTTTCAATGTAGCTTTTTTACGTGCCGAAATACAAAAATTAGATCAGTTTTTTGAGCAAGATGAAGTAAGCGAAATTTGGGTCATTCATCCAGATCCACGCCCAAGAAAAAGAGATAGAAAACGCAGATTGACAAACTCTCGTTTTTTGGATATGTATAAAAAAATCTTGAACAAAGGAGGAACTGTTCATATCAAAACTGATGATGACCCACTTTATGATTATACTTTAGAAGAAATAGCAAAATATAAAATCAAAAATCTTCTTCTGACTAGAGATTTGCATAATTCGCCTCTCTATCCAGAACATCACGGAATACTTACACGTTACGAAAAACGAGCGCAAAAACAAGGTCTGAAAATTAATTATTTGCGTTTTGAGTTTGATGATTAATTTGTAGAGTTTAATTATAATTTAAACATCTGATTATCAGCAATTTAATCCTTTTACCCATTGCAAAAGGTAGCCTAAATTAAACCCACGAA
>PFKD01000374.1 GCA_002784125.1 Flexibacter sp. CG_4_10_14_3_um_filter_32_15 | reverse complement strand
TATTAAAAGTTATAAGCACAAAATAAGATACCTTACTGATTTAGTGACACAAGCAGTAGCTTGATGGAGATAAAATAGTAAAGTCAAACTTAGAAGGTATAAAAGAAGATAAAAACGGTAAAGAGATTTTCAAGTATTATGATAACTGGGACTACATTATGGTATTTAGCAGGGAAACTGATATTTCTTCATTGTTTAATGGTTTTGAGAGTTTTTTATAAAGTGTGTAATTTTTAGCCTACTCAAACAACTTACTTGCCAAAACGTTAATTCATTCTATTTTTAGCAGCTTAAGAAAAGCTGTATTTCAATTCTAAATTCTAACTTCATACTTCTAACTTTGTATTTTATGTCTAATAAAAATCTCTTTATCATTATTGGTGCTGTTGTCTTACTTGTTGTTTTGGGTGTAACAGGAAAAAAAATGGGCTGGTTTGGCGCAACAGATGGCATTGAAGTAGAATTTTCTTCAGTCAAACGCACTCAAATTATCGAAAGGGTAAGCGCATCAGGAAAAATTTATCCCGAAGTAGAAGTAAAATTATCTCCAGATGTATCAGGAGAAATTACCGAGTTATTAGTAAAAGAAGGCGATTCTGTAAAAGAGGGACAATTACTTCTGAAAATTCGTCCAGATACCTATCAAACAGCCGTTGATAGAACCCGTGCCTCTTTGGGTTCTCAAGGTGCAAACATAGAGCAAGCCAATGCAAGGCTTCAACAAGCAAAGGCTCAATATTTTAGAGCAAAAGCAGATTTTGGAAGACAACAAAAACTCTTCGACGACAAAATAATTTCATTACAAGATTTTCAAGCTGCCGAATCTACTTTTAAAGTAGCCGAAGCAGAATTACAAGCTGCCGAAAAGACAGTAGAAAGCGCAAGATATGCCCTACAAAGTGCTAGAGCAACATTAGAAGAAGCACAAGCAAATTTATCTTTGACTAACATTTTTGCTCCTCAAAGTGGAATTATTTCTTCATTGAATGTAGAACAAGGAGAGCGTGTTGTGGGAACAGTTCAGATGACAGGAACAGAACTTTTACGCATTGCAGAATTCAAAAATATGGAAGTTAGGGTAAATGTCAATGAAAATGATATTATCCGAATTGAAATGAATGATACGGCATATGTTGAAGTAGATGCTTACCCAGAGCAAAAATTTATAGGAATTGTTACATCTATTGCCAAATCTGCTAATAATTTACAAACAGTTACGGCTGATGCTGTTACAGAATTTGAGGTAAAAATCAGAATGAGTAGAGAATCGTACAAAAAGTTATTAGAAAAGAGAAAATTTCCGTTTCTTCCTGGTATGACAGCTAGTGTTGAGATTATTACAAACCGAAAAAATAATGCTTTAGCCGTTCCATTAGCTGCCGTTACGGTACGAAACAGTAAGTATAATTATGGAAATGAAGAGGATAAAGAAGATTCTCCAAGAGGAAAACCTAAAAAAGAAACGTCTAATAATCCGAAATTGGAAGAAGACAAAATGAAAGAAGTAATCTTT
The DNA here is from genome assembly GCA_002784125.1 of Flexibacter sp. CG_4_10_14_3_um_filter_32_15. Classification (GTDB taxonomy): domain Bacteria; phylum Bacteroidota; class Bacteroidia; order Cytophagales; family Bernardetiaceae; genus Bernardetia. Next base: position 5,020 of record PFKD01000374.1, on the reverse strand, counting down.
GTAAAAGATGGCGAAAATAAAGTAAAGATGGTACAGGTAAAAACTGGAATGAGTGATTTTGATAATATAGAAATTTTGAGTGGAATTGAAGAAGGACAAGAGGTAGTCGTTGCGCCTTACAATGCCATTTCTAAAACTTTGGAAGACGAAAGTACTGTCAGAATTGCAAAAGACAAAAAAGCAAAGTAACTTGTAGCTTATTAATACAAAATCTGATTACTCATCTAATTTTTGTATCAGAAATTGTATTACTGCTTTAATACAGAATAGCCTATTTTTTTTTACTTCATAATAAAATTATGACTTTAGCTAACATTGATTTTTATAGAAATATTCAGATAGAAAAATTTAAAGAACTTGCAGGAGTTACAGGTTTTGATACAGGAGTAGATATTGACCAGATTTATCCTCAACTAAAAGATGCAAAAGCTATTGCAGAACTAGGAGTAGGATATGGAAGAGCTATTGATGAGCTTTTAAAACGTGGTTTTGAAGGTAAAATTTATGGCATCGAAAGGGTAGAATCTTTTGTCAATTATATGGAAAAAGAGCATAAAAATGAAAATATTTTTATGCTTCATCAAGACATAGAAGAACTAAATCTACCTGAGAAAGTAGATGCTATTTTGTGGCTTTGGTCTGGAATATTAGAACAAAACTTAGAGCAGCAACGAGATTCTATATGTAAAATTAGAAAATACCTCAGAACAGGTGGGAAATTATTTATAGAAGCTCCTCAAGATAAAATTAAGTTTGTTGGAATGAAAATCAACAAACATTATATTCGTGTAGAAATGGAATGGGGAACGCTTGATGCCTATATGCCTTACGAGGAAGATATGCAGCTTATAAAAGAATCGTGTCATTACAAATCTTTAGAAATGATAAAATATCAGTCTGTAACGGGTTTGGATAGAGTTTTTTATGTCTTTGAAAATTAATGTAGCTGACAACTTCCAAGTTGTCAGACATATAAAGTTTATTATCTACGACAGTTGAAAACTGTCGGCTACTTAATTACTACAACTTGATCACAACAAAACTACCAAAGGTAGGCACAACCATTTTTACGGTTATGTCTGCCCTTGCTCAAAAACACAACGCCATTAATCTTTCACAAGGCTTTCCAGATTTTAAAGTCAATGAAACTCTTATCAAAGAAGTAACTAAGGCAATGAATAGTAATTTTAACCAGTATGCTCCTATGGCTGGTTTTATGCCTTTGCGTGAACAAATTGCCCAAAAGATAGAAAAAATGTATGCTGTTACTTCTGACCCAAATACAGAAATTACAGTTCTTTCAGGAGCTTCAGAAGGAATTTTTGCTGCCATTGCTGCAACAGTTAGAGAAAACGATGAAGTAATTATTTTTGAGCCTGCGTATGATTTGTATGTTCCTGCTATCGAACTTCAAGGAGGAATTGTAAGACATATTTCTTTATCTGCGCCTAGTTTTAGACCTGATTTTGAACAGTTAAAACGCCTTATTTCCCCAAAAACTCGTTTGATTATCTTCAATACGCCACATAACCCAACAGGAACAACGTGGACAAGAGAAGATTTACAGACTTTAGATTCACTTTTGGGGGGAAGTCAGATTTTGATAATTAGTGATGAAGTATATGAACATTTGATTTTTGATAATCAAAAACATCAAAGTGTTCTTTCTTATCCAAACTTAAAAAAACGTTCGTTTGCTGTCTTTTCGTTTGGCAAAACTTTTCATGCAACAGGTTGGAAAGTGGGTTATGTAGTTGCACCAAAAAAATTGACTGCCGAACTCAGAAAAATTCATCAATACATTACTTTCAGTACTGTTACACCAATACAAGTTGCTTTAGCTGAATTTTTGAAAAACGAAGATAATTATATTCATTTAGCTGATTTCTATCAAGAAAAAAGAGATTATTTGTGTAAACTTTTAGCTCAAACTAATTTTAGTTTTACTCCCACACAAGGAACGTATTTTCAACTGGTTGATTATTCTAAAATTTCTGATCAAAAAGATACCGATTTTGCTATTTGGCTAACCGAAAAAATAGGTGTGGCAAGTATTCCAATTTCTCCTTTTTATCAAAACTCAGCTAATAATTCATCTAAAATTCTACGCCTTTGTTTTGCCAAAAATAATGAAACATTGGAACAGGCTGTGGAAAAATTGAGTAAGTTATAGTTTAGATAGAGTTTTTTTGTTGGTGTCGCTGCGCTAAAACACCAATAACGGTAAAAAAAGGAAAAGGCGAGCCTTTTCCCTACAAAATATTGCTGTTGTCGGTGTCTCACCGACGAGTTTCAGTCAAAAGTTCTATTCATTTTTAAATTTCTTTTTTGTAAAATCATTGTGATTAATTTCTACATTTTTGAGTGTAAGCGCATTTGCATCATTACAAAAATAATCGGCTGCATTTGATTCTACAAAACAGTTTTCTAATACAATTTTGTTAGATTTAGTTACTTTAAAAAGAGAATAATCTGAATAATCAGAGGCTTCTGTACGATTTTTTTCAAAAGAACAATCTTTGAAACTTACATTCTCACAGACATCAATATTTACCAAATCATAAACTCCATTATCTTCAAAAACACAATTTTCAAAACGAACATTACCAGACCCAGTCAGCGTCATAATAGAATAGGTACAACTTCTGATAAATGAGTTTGTACAAACCAAATTCATTACATTAATTGCCGTAATTCCTTCAATTCCACTTCCATACATTATTGTATTATTGATAAAAAAATTATCTACATCTTGTATATGAAAAACACCTCCTGTACAAGAGCCTTTACTCGCTCCATGTCCTGCATCTACATTTTCGATAGTAATTGTATTACATCTTTCAAAAGCAAGAACATTTCCATATTCAGGCTTTGCATACAAACGAACAGGAGTATCTCCCAAACCTACAATTTTGAGGTTTTTGACATCATGAATAAGTAATTCGTAACCATCATAGACTTCTCTAAAATTATAATTCTCACTTGATTTTCCAGAATTAGCCAAATCTGAAATATGAAAAGAATGTCCTTTGAGTTGAATTGTTGTATTAGAACCAATAGCATCTAAAAACTGCTGTACGGTCGTAACGGTAATAGTTTTTGGTTTTTCATTCGTTTGAGCAATGAGAACATCTTTCGTTTTTTCTACTTTTGGAGCAACTTGTGCCATTGATTGACTAGCAAATAAAAAGCTAAAAGCAAGTAAGAAAAATTTAATTGAATGTTGAACTTTCATAAGAAATAAAAAATTGGAGTAAAGAAATAAAAAATGAATTTACGATTTTTTTTATAAGAAACTGATTTAAACAGCGAAAGTTAAAGCAGTTTTTTTATTGCAAAACGATAAGCAGAACTGTATATTTGTTTTTAGTTAAAGATAAAATAAACAAAATCCATACAAAATACAGTGAATTTTTCGCTTTTTATAGCCAAACGCATCCGAAGTCAGAAAGGAAGTAGTTTTTCGAAGGTCATTACACGTATTGCTATTGGTAGTATTGCGCTCGGAATTGCTGCGCTTATTATTTCGATGGCAATTTTTGAAGGTTTCAAACAAACTATTTTGGATAAAATAGTAAGCCAAACAGGTCATATTCAGGTTCTTAAATTTGATATGAATAATTCTTTCGAAACAAGTCCACTTTCTACACAACGAAATTTTTATGAAGACTTAAAAAATCAAGATTATGTTTCTCATATTCAACCCTACACACAAAAACCTGTTTTACTCCGAACTGATGAAGATTTGATGGGACTGGTTTTGAAGGGAATTGATAAAAGTTATGATACGCTAAGTTTTAAAAGAAATCTTATCGAAGGTCGTTTTATTGCCTTTGATACAAGTAATTATTCAAAGGAAATAATTATTAGTCAAGATACAAAAGACAAATTACGTCTTAAAGTGGGAGATGATTTACTTGCTTTTTTCTTGCAAGACCCACCACGACAACGAAAACTAGAAGTTGTGGGCATTTATCAAACAGGAATTGAGGATTTTGATGAGCGTTTGGTGTATTGTGACCAAGGACTCTTACAGCGTCTGAATGACTGGGGCGATACGCTTGTTGGTGGTTATGAGGTTTTTTTGAAGGATTTTGATGATATAGATGTGCTTTATGATGAAATAGAAGCCAATAGTGATTATGATATGTATCTTCAAAAGGTAACCAATACATTTGCTCATTTTTTTGAATGGTTTTCGATGGTAAATAAAAATGTTACTATCTTTTTAAGTGTAATTTTATTTGTTGCACTTTTCAATGTTGTTTCTGTGCTTCTGATTTTGATTACAGAACGTGTTACGATGATAGGAATGCTCAAGGCTCTTGGCGCAACAAGTAGTCAGATTCTGCAAATATTTTTTCAAAATGGCTTAGTTATTCTTTGGAAAGGAATTTTGATAGGAAATATAATCGGAATTTTGTTTTGTCTGATTCAAGATACCTTTAAAATAATTCCTTTAGATATTGAAACCTATTATATGAGTAGCGTTCCAATTGCGTGGAATATTCCTCTTATTTTGATGCTCAATTTTGTGATTATTGTTTTAGTAATTTTTATTCTTTGGATTCCTTCTATTTTTATTAGTAGAATAAAACCGATTCGGGCTATTCGATTTGATTAAATAATGGAAAATGGAGAGTAGAGAATGGAAAACGATTATTCTATTCTTTACGTTTCAAAAAGAAACACTAATTTTAAATTTTATGAATACTTTATCATCTGCTGAAAATACAAATCCTTTTGAAGAACTCTATCAAAAAGTAGGAAAATTAAACCTTCTTGAGTTAGAAGAACTAACTGCTTATATTTTTGATTTAAGAAGAAAAAAACTTTCTACTGTTTTATCTGAAAAAGAACAAGTACTAATTGAACAGATTAACAAACCATTACCAAAAAATATACAAGAAAGATATAATTTTTTGAGAGATAAAAAGTCTAATGACTCCTTAGTTTGACTTTACTATTTTATCTCCATCAAGCTACTGCTTGTGTCACTAAATCAGTAAGGTATCTTATT
>PFKD01000143.1 GCA_002784125.1 Flexibacter sp. CG_4_10_14_3_um_filter_32_15 | reverse complement strand
TGCAAAGTTAAAAACTAGCTTGATTTGCTTTAAACGAGTACATTTTTTTTTCGTGCGTTTACCCTATATTTTTGTAGTGAAAGTCCTAATTTTCAAAGTCTTATATTTCATTTTAGTTCAAAAAATCAATCTTATTTCAATTATGCATCAATTTTCAAACTCTTCTAAATTTTCTAATAATTTATTTGGAGAATTTTATTCCAATACAGAAACAGAAGTTTTAGAAGAAGTAGATACAAAAACAGAAGAAGGTCATCGTTTGATTGTTTTTAATGATGAAATAAATACCTTTGACCACGTTATTGACACTTTAGTAGAGGTTTGTCAGCATTCAGAGCCACAAGCCGAACAATGTACTTGGATTATTCACTTTAAAGGAAAATGCTCGGTAAAAGAAGGTTCTTGGAATGACCTCGTTCCGATGCGTAATGCCATCTGTGAACGTGGAATTTCGGCAGAAGTAGATTAAGTTATTAGTTTTAGTGATTAACTATTAGTGGAAATACAATTTCACTTTAGTCTTTTCTGTTGATTGAATGGCTTTCAAAATTATTTTGTAAGCCTTTTTTATTTCATCTGTATTAATACAAATTGTATTATCCTGTAATTATCATATTAATCATACAACCGATAGCTCGGCGAAGCCAACTACGAAGTATTCAGCGAAGCTAAATCACTCGCTAATCAGTTATAATAGTTCCTTTCTACCGTTGCTCGTATTCCTATGAGCGACTTCTTCCGTCAATCGAATGGCTTCCAAAATAATCCCACAAGCCTTTTTTATTTCCTTTTTTGTAATAATAAGAGGAGGAGCAATTCGCATCGAATTATCACAATACAAAAACCAGTCAGAAAGCAAACCCAAATCCAAACAATGAGCAATCACTTTCTGTAAGAAATCAAAACTCTCAAATCGGACTGCCAACATCAAACCTATTCCACGAAATTCTTTTATTGCCTTTGTTTCTTTAGGATTTAATAATTCTTTAAATAAATTATGTTTTTCTTCAACAGTATCTAATAAATTCTCTTCTTGAATTACTTTTAAAGTAGCCAAAGAAGCGACACAACTCACAGGGTGTCCTCCAAAAGTAGAAATATGTCCCAAAATTGGATTATCAGAAAGGCACGACATCATTTTTTGAGAAGCCATAAAAGCACCAATCGGCATTCCTCCACCCATTCCTTTTGCAGCCACAACAATATCAGGAATTATATCAAAATGCTCAAAAGCCCAAAGTTTGCCCGTTCTACCAAAACCACATTGAATTTCATCACAAATCAGAATCGTTCCTGTTTCTGTGCATTTTTTTCTAAGTGCCTGTAAATATGATTTTTTAGGAATTCTGACTCCTGCTTCTCCTTGTACGGTTTCTATGATTACGGCTGCTGTTTTTTCTGTAATTTTGGAAAGACAAGGCTTACTATCAAAACAAATATGAGCTACATCAGGCAGTAAAGGCAAAAAAGGTTCTTTCCATTCTTTGCTCGTTCCTAATGAAAGGGCTGCGTGTGTAGAACCGTGATAGGCATTATGACAGCCGATTAGTTGAGTTCTTCCTGTAAATCGTTTGGCTAATTTTATAGCTCCTTCGATGGCTTCACTTCCAGAGTTTACAAAGTAGGTTGCATTTTGAGGTATATTTTCATGATTTGTTAAATTAGTATCTTCTTTATCTAAAAAATCTTGTCCTAAAGTAGTGATAAAAGTTTTTGAAAGAGCCGTAGCGAGCTGAACTTGTGGCGTTTGGATAAATTCTCCATACACCATCAAGTGCATATATTTTCGCAGTTGTTTTTGAATTGCTTTTATTACTTTTGGGTGGCGATGCCCTACATTACTTACTCCAATTCCTGAAATAATATCAATCCATTTTTTATTTTTACTACCAAACATATAAATTCCTTTTGCATTATGAACTTCTAAAGCAAGAGGAAAAGGAGAGGTTTGAGCGACATGATTTAGGAAAAGTTGGCGAGATGAAAGCATTTTATATAATTGAGAATGAATAATTGAAAATGGATATTTTTTTGTTTTTATGTCCACAAAACTACTAATTTTTTGTCGTTCTATTTTACAAATTCAGTTTACTACTATTTATTTATGAAAAATATATTTGTTATCGGTTCTGCATTTCTTGTTGTGATTCTAAATATTTTTTTAGCTTATCATTTTCTGATTGACGGAGTTTATTTAATTCCTATTGTTTTGTAAGTGTCTATTATATTGATTTGTTTTTATGAAACAGATTTAAAATTACTTTATAAAGGATTTATTTTAACTGCTTTACTCAGTTTTCACGATATAGCGATGAAATCATTTGTCTTTAGACAATTTGAGGACAAAGGAAATATGATAACGATGCTGCTTATTTTGCTTGGCTGTCAAGCTTTAGGGATTATTACTTTTATTTTTGCAGTTTTGGCAAATAAAAAAGAACAAATTTCTCAAAAAGTAATTGCCATAATTGTTTTTATAATCTTGATGCTAGGACATGTTGTTTTATTTCAAGGTTTGCACAAATAAAAAATATCGCTGTTGGATACACCGAAAACGGTAAACTTTATTTTTCTCACGCTAAAGCGTAAGCTACAAGAATTATAAAATTTCATACAAAACAGGTTTTGAAGGAACAGCATCGATTTCTAATGAAGGAATTTGAATATTTAATAAATAAATTCCGTCCTTTATTTTATTATCTGCAAAGATAAGTTCGGTAATAGTGGCATTTTTTCTGACTTGTGAAAAGTCATTTTTATCATTTTCATTATTTTTATTATTCAAAATCTTCCAAAACCCTTTATGAACCGATAATTTTCCTTTGTCCCACTCTCTATCCACCGAAGGCAAATCTAAAAGTAAATGATTTATGTTTTTGTGGGCTAAAAATTCGCCTATACTTGGTTCTAAATAAGGAGGGTTTTGACCTGAATACTGTCTAGTTTTTTTATCATCAGAATTTGGAAGAGTGCGAATGATTAGAGCTTCGTAAGGAATAGAAGTAGCATTTTCTATATCTGCTTTTTCTAGTTCATTTAGTTTTTTTTCAAGATGTTTTTTCAAAATTACTTCATCATCAATTTCTGCAATTTCATTTAACTGACTAAATTCTTCATTTTTTAAATCTTCTTTTGTAATTTTTGTAGGTTCTAAGCTAACCAAACGAGCGACAAACCAAAACGTTTTCAGACATTGATTAATCGTAACATTTTCTTTTTCTTGATTATTTAGGTGTCCATAACATTCTGTATGTGTGCCATTTCCGTGTGGTGTAAGACTTACTCTTTGATAATTACAAACTCCTCCCTCTGCAACACTTCCAACAAAAGTGTCTTCAAAACGAATCGTTTCGAAGGTAGGTTCTTCGGCATAATAACAATTTGGATTGACTGTTTTTTCTTTATTTCCTGCCTGTAATGGAATCGAAATATCTAAGGGTTTTGATAAGTCGGCTGTATACGTTTTATTGTTTATTGAATAGTTGATTTTCATAGAAAAAGGTAGAAAGTATTTATTTGATTAGCATGATTAGCCTAAAATTGCTAATTTTCAGTTTTAGAAACAATAGTACACCAAAAACTATTTAGTTCAAATCGTATTTACATTTTTTAAACTTGTTGAGCTAGAGATTTTTCATTTGCATTTACTTCTAAAATCTAAGTTAGCTTCGCTGCTTTTGCAGGTCACACTTCTAAATTTATTTTTATGGATTTATTTCACGCCTTTACTGTTCTGATTGTGCTTTCTGCCATTTTTGCCTATATCAATCATCGTTATTTAAAATTACCTACTACGATTGGTTTGATGTTGATTGCACTTCTTACTTCTTTGGGACTTGTAATTGTTGGTCAGTTTAATACAAGCGTTATCGAACAAGCACAAACATTGGTTGGAAGTGTAGATTTTTCTAAAGTTTTGATGGAAGTGATGCTTAGTTTTCTGCTTTTTGCTGGTGCGCTTCATGTTGATACGCCTACACTAGCTAAGGAACGAACACCAATTATAATTTTTGCTACAATGGGTGTAACGGCATCTACTTTTATGATAGGAACGGCAATGTATTTTATTTTGGGCTGGTTAGGACTTGGAGTAGATTATATTTATTGTTTGCTATTTGGTTCTTTGATTTCGCCTACAGATCCGATTGCTGTTTTATCGATTTTGAAAAGCGCAAAAGTTCCCAAAAACTTAGAAGTCAAAATTGCAGGAGAATCACTTTTTAATGATGGTGTTGCTGTGGTTGTTTTTCTTACACTTTTTCAAATGGCTAGTCAAGGAGTAGAAAATACAACGGTATTAGACATAATAGAACTCTTTGCTGTTGAGGCCGTTGGGGGAGTTGTTTTTGGTCTTGGGTTGGGTTGGATTTGTTATAAGTTGATGATTTCGATTGATAATTATGTAGTTGAGGTTTTGATTTCTTTGGCTATCGTAATGGGTGGATATGCGTTGGCTGCTTATTTGCACACTTCGGGACCTTTGGCTGTTGTGGTGGCTGGTCTTGTTATGAGCGCAAGAGGGCGAGAATTTGCGATGTCAGACCTAACAAGAGATTATTTGGATAAATTTTGGGAGCTAATAGATGAGGTATTAAATGCTGTTTTGTTTGTCTTGATAGGATTGGAAGTTCTGATTCTTACCTTTGAGATGAGCTATATACTTGCTGGTTTGATTGCTATTGTGGTGGCCCTTACGGCTCGCCTTATTTCGGTCGGTTTGCCTATTTCATTAATGAAACTAAAACGAGATTTTATTCCAAATACAATCTTAATTCTTACTTGGGGAGGTCTTCGTGGTGGAATTTCGGTAGCCCTTTCGCTTTCGCTTACGCCTGATATGGGTAGAGATTTATTTGTAACGATTACGTATGTAGTTGTTGTATTTTCTATTTTGGTGCAAGGTCTGACTGTTAAGAAATTGGTAAAGCAAGAAGTTGTAAAGGAGGGTACAGTAGAAAATAACTATCTAAATACGTATTAAAATAGTAAATAATAGAATTAAACGGATTTTAAATTTAATTTTTTGATGAAGAAAATAGAATTATATAGTTTACTTCTAAATTCTGACTTCTGACTTCTTAATTAGTTTGTTAGAATGCACTTTTTTTCCTTTCTTAGCTAATCGAAGGAGTTAGCATAAAAAATTCACATTAACACAAAAAACATAGCGTGTTCCAAGAAGATTTAATTTTACGAGATGAAAAGTTTGAAGTCGACCAAATTGGTAGATACAAACTTTGTTTTGCACTTACGCCTACACAATGTCGTTTGGCTGTTTTTGATACAAAATCCGACCGTTGTTTGTGTTACGAACGTTATACGGCTGATATTCCTTTCGAAACTAATGAGCAGTTTTTGGAGGGGTTTAGTAGTTTGGTTGATACACATAGTTTTGCTTCGGCTGGTTATTGGCAAAAAATTACGCTAATGATAGGACAGCAAGAGTTTACGTATGTTCCTGATGAGCATTTCAGAACCGAGTATGCGCTTTCTTATTTGCGTTTTAATACTACGCTAGATACTTCTAAAAGTTATGTGCAGTTTAGTGAGCATCAACTGGCTTCTACAAATTGCCTTTTTTCGATGCCAAAAACAGTTTCAGATTGGATAGAAGAGAAATATCCCCATCAAAAAACAGGAATTACGTATGTGCATCAAACGGCTGCTTTTTTGGAAGGTCTTTTATTACAAGAAAATAAATCAAATCAAGTTCATGCACTTATTGAAGGAAATCAACTTTTTGTAGCTGTTTTGGACGAGCAAAATCTTCTTTTCTTGAATCGTTTTGAGTTTAAGAATGCCGAAGAAGTAGCTTATTTTATTTTGGCAGTCAGTGATGATGCAAAAATAAATTCTCAAAAATTAGAGGTTGTTTTGTATGGACAAATCAATAAGGAAGGGAAAATATATCAGCTTTTGGATAGATATGCGTATGTAAAGTTTGCTTCTCGTCCTGCTCATCTAAGTTTTGGGTATCAATTTGACCAACTAGAAAGCCATGAAGATTTTGATTTGTTTAGTTTGTATTATGTAAAGACCGTTTAATCATTTCATTTTGTAGGGAAATTCCTTTTCCTAAACAAAAAATAATATGCGTAGAGAATTAATAGAGTTAGTCTTCAAGGTTGCTAAAGAAAAAAATGCTTTTGAGCAATTAGAAAACTATGTATCTACTATTAGCAAGAAAAAGCTGATTGAAAATATAATTGATGTCGGAATTTTACCAGAAATGTTTGACCATGATAGCTCAGAAGAGAAAATTTGGGCTAAACTTTCTGATATTTTCTTAGCTCAATCACTCAATTATTTAGGAATAAAATCTGAAGTTTTGGGTGCAAGAGGAAATTCGGCTGATGTTTTAGGAAGAACTAAAGAATATACGTTAGTAGCAGATGCAAAAACATTTAGATTAAGTAGAACTGCTAAAAATCAAAAAGATTTTAAGGTAAATGCTTTGGATTAGGGTAAACGCACGAAAAAAAAATGTACTCGTTTAAAGCAAATCAAGCTAGTTTTTAACTTTGCAAATTGAATTTACTCTG
>PFKD01000041.1 GCA_002784125.1 Flexibacter sp. CG_4_10_14_3_um_filter_32_15 | reverse complement strand
TTTATTTTTTATTATCATTCTACAAAGGTTACGCAACTTTGTTGCTAGGAAAGGACTATTTTAGATTTTATAAATGTCACTCATGTTAATAGACCAAATCATTGATATTCTTAAAAATGACTGTTCATTGTTAAGAATTTTCAAAATAATCTTAATTAGGAATACATTTTTTTACTATGTAATTTTGTATTGTCAAAAGTATTTACGAAATTTGCAACTCACTCATTTACAGATAGATATGTTTTTTGTTTGGAAATGATTCGGGTGCATAACAAATTGTCGCACAAAAGAAAATAAAAACAGGGTTAAAACCCTGTTCAATTAAAAAACTACACTGAATTATAAATTGGACAGGGTTTTAACCCTGTTTATGGATTAGGTAGCATACAACTAATTGAAAAAACGACAATTTGTTATGCACCCAATGATTCAGAAATGAATATTTAGTAAAATTTGATTTTGATTTTAATCAAAAATCAACAACAAAATCTATCTACAAGTGATTGACAACTAAGAAAATAAATCATACATTTTAAAATAAACTATTTTCATTAAATGGTCGAAACAACAAAAGCCACTCGTTATAAAGTAAAAGACATCACTCTTGCAGAATGGGGTCGTCGTGAAATGCAATTAGCAGAAGCAGAAATGCCAGGTTTGATGGCTCTTCGTGAAGAATACGGAGCTTCTCAGCCGCTTAAAGGCGCACGCATTGCAGGGTGTCTTCACATGACAATCCAAACTGCTGTCTTGATAGAAACACTTACTGCACTTGGTGCAGAGGTTACGTGGTCTTCTTGTAATATTTTCTCTACACAAGATCAAGCTGCTGCTGCTATTGCTGCAACGGGCGTTCCTGTGTTTGCATGGAAAGGTATGAACGAAGAAGAATTTGACTGGTGTATCGAACAAACTCTTTTCTTTGGAGAAGGCGAATATCGTAAGCCATTAAACATGATTCTTGACGACGGTGGCGACCTTACTAATATGGTTTTGGATCGTTATCCAGAATTAGTAGCTGGTATTGGTGGAATCTCTGAAGAAACTACAACGGGTGTTCACCGTTTGTATGAGCGTATGCGTAAAGGAACTTTACCACTGCCTTGTATCAACGTAAATGACTCAGTTACAAAATCAAAATTTGATAACAAATATGGTTGTCGTGAGTCTTGTGTAGATGCGATTCGTCGTGCTACTGACGTTATGATGGCTGGTAAAGTAGCTGTCGTGGGTGGTTATGGCGATGTAGGAAAAGGCTCTGCTGCTTCTCTTCGTGGTGCTGGTGCAAGAGTTATTGTTACTGAAGCTGATCCAATTTGTGCGCTTCAAGCTGCAATGGACGGTTTTGAAGTTAAGAAAATGGTTGATGCAGTTAAAGAAGCTGATATTATCGTTACTGCAACGGGTAATAAGGACATCTTGACTAGCCAACATTTCTTAAACATGAAAGATAAAGCTATCGTTTGTAACATTGGGCACTTCGACAACGAAATCGACATGGCATGGTTGAACAAAACGTATGGCAAATCTAAAGTAGAAATCAAACCTCAAGTAGATTTATATACATTAGAAGATGACAAACAAGTTCTTGTTTTAGCAGAAGGACGTTTAGTAAACTTAGGTTGTGCGACAGGACATCCTTCTTTCGTAATGTCTAGTTCTTTTACCAACCAAGTATTGGCTCAATTAGAACTTTATACAAATCGTGATGCATACAAAAATGAAGTGTATATGCTTCCTATGCACCTAGACGAAAAAGTTGCTCGTTTGCACCTTTCTAAATTAGGAGTTGAATTGGAAGAACTTTCTCAAGAACAAGCTGAGTATATTGGTGTAACTCCAGAAGGTCCTTATAAGCCTGTATATTACCGTTATTAATAAATAGAGATTAGTATTTTGTCGTTGGTAGAGATACCAACAACGGCAAGGTTTAATCAATATTTGATATACAAAACCACTAGCATTAGTTTGTTAGTGGTTTTTTTGTGTTTGTTATTTTTCTCATTTTTTCCATTCTTCTTTAGCTTCTTTGCTCAAAAGTAGCATTGCCAAGCCCCAACCTAGAGAAGCCAAACTCATAACCACCAAAGATATAGCTCCAATGATATATAGTTTCTCTTCTTCTACATTGAAGGATTTATCTTTTATTAAAAATACATAGAAAACAACTAAGCTGATTCCTGCCAAAACACTTAGTACTGAAAAAATCCAGCTTCCTATTTTAGGCAACAACCACAGCATTACACTAAGAATTAAAAATGTACTTGGAATAAAGACTGTCCAAAATGGTGCGCCTGAAGACATTAAGGCAGGAAAGAGTAAAATAGAAAAAATAAGCGTAGTGAAAGAAACAATACGATTGGGTTTCCAAAAGGTAGAAATAGGAGTTTCTTTTTCAGTTACTAAAAAGTCAGCGTCTAAAAAATTATTGTATTTAGTTGTATTACTTTCAAACTGATTTATTTTTGAGAAAGCAATCAGAAATAAAAAAATAGCAGGAACAAGAGTGGGTACTAATGCAATAACAAACTCTTGAGAGTTGGAAGAGATAAGAAGAATCGCCAGATATTCTAATAAAAATAATAAAGATAGTGTATAGGTAGTTTTTTTAGCTGCTTGAAAGGCTACAGTCTGCCAACTTAAAGCCCCAAAAAATGAAAACAGACCAATAACTCCGAATAAAATCACAAAAAAAGATTCTTTTCCGTTTAGTAATGCAGCTAATGACCATTTGGCTTTAGTTGCTACATATAAGATAAAAACAGTCGTACAAAATACGCCTATTGCAAAATGAATAAGTGAAATGGAATGACGAATGGGTTTGTTTGCTATCATAATTTGAAAAAATTACATAAAAAAAGCATCTTATTCTAAATATAAGAATAAAATGCTTTTTTATTTTGATTTTTGTTTAAAAGAATTTTATTTCTTTTTAGAAAGTAACCATTCTTTTGCTACTGCTCGTTCTTCAAAATAAGCAATTCTAAATCTATTATTGATTGCCATAAGTGATTTTAAAAGCACTTGAGCAGCGATTCGCTGAAAGGTTGTGCTTGATTTGATGACTGCTACCTCAAAATTTTCTCCTAATTGTTTTTGGAGCATCGGCATAAATTTCAAAACTAACCAAGCTCTTGATTTGGAAGAAACATTCCCTACATTTTCTTGATTAAATAAGACTTTGGTATAGCCATGAGTTTTTTCTGGGTCTAGGAGAAGTAAAAAAACTTCTTTATACTCTTCTTCATTTATATCACCCTCCATTTTTATCAGAATATATTCCTCTTTGTTGTTCACATAGGAAGTAATGGATTTGTTAGGGCTTTCGTAAAAAGGCATCATAACGGTATGACTGTAAGTGATAGCTGTTTGTGTATAAGTAATTCACAAAAGAACAAAATTTATTCTCATTTAGCAAAAATACTACTTTTATAAGTACTTTAACAAAAATTAAGCTGAAATTTGCTCTCAAAAATGCTATTTAATTTTGAATTATTAATTTTTGAGTAATAATTCCTTTTTGAGTTTGAATTCGGATTAAATACATTCCGTTTGAAGGTTGTTGTAATTGAATCTCAAAATTAGAAATAAATGTATTTGGAATCGTTTTTTGATAAACAATTTGTCCAATAGAATTATATATTTCAATCGTTTCTACTCTCAAATCCTGTGTTTCCAAACTAAAACTGCCTTGACTGGGATTTGGATATAAATTTACTAAATCATTCAAATTATCTTCATCATCAACTCCCAAAACTCCATCAGGCGATAAAATCACAGAAATTGCATTAGAATAATTCTGACCACGACTAGCTGCATAAGAAAGCCAATCGCCATTTGCTTTTTTCTCCCACCCTTTTCCTTCTTGTTTCTTTTCTGTAAAAATAGAAAATGTATTTCCACTTTCATACTCCAACTCTACACCAACAAAAAATTGAGCAGGAACTTCTTGTACTTCATCAAAAATAACTCTAGTAAATTGTCTTCTTTCAAAAACATCTCTATTGATGAGCGAGTAAACTACTTCTTGACGGTACAACTCTTCACTTGGTTTGCCGTCTGCATCTACCGACCACATCACAACATCAAAAGTTTCATTTAGGTTGGTTAAGGCTGCATCAGCAAAGAAAATATCGACAGCATGTATTTTGTTAGCAAACCCAAAATCACTAAAAAATTCAGCTTTACTTGTTGTATTTCCTTCATCATGTCCTGCAAGTGCTTTGTTATTTATTACTTCATTATTTAGATTTTGAGAGTTGATATTGGTTACTTTTCTACCTCTAATTATTTCAATAGCATTTGTTTTGGTACGCTCTCTTGTTCCTAAAGGATTACTAGATTGCAGAGTAACATCATAAATTCCTTCTTGATTGAATACTATTTGAGGCGAAATACCCGTTGCTTGAAGGCTTGTATTTCCATTAATAGTCCAATTAAAATCTATTCCAAATTCTGTTTGGGAATAAAAACGAGCCATTTCAGAAAGTAAAATCAAAGGATAATTGACATCAAAATCAACAACAGGAGGTTGTAAATCAGTAGCTTGACGAATGGCTAAATTATCTAAATACAAATTGTTATTATTTGCTCCTATATTTCTGAATTTTACTTGAACAAAGCGACTTGCTTCTTCGGTTTCTATATAAAATTTATACGATTTCCATTGAGAAGAGGAAGGGCTAAAAGCTGCCGTTTGTGTAGTTGCTGTTTTTAGTTCTTGTCCTCCTTGTTTCCAAATTGGAATAAATTTATCTCCTCCATCGGTTGTGTATGAAACTTCTAAAGAATCCGAAAGTCTGCTTTCGTCATACGCATAAGCAACATCAAAACTAACTTCAATGATACGAGTGCTTGATGTGTTGATAAAAGGAGAAATAAAAGCTAATTCAGATTCACAAGAACGTCTATCTTTATTTGGAACATAAACAGAAAAATTACTTGCACCATAAGCACCACTTGAAAAAAATCGCCAGCTTGTCATATCTGAACTTTCAAAACTCCAGCCTTCTTTTTGTAAATTTCTATCCTCAAAATCTAATAACGTTTCATTCAGAGCCGTTAGATTATCATCTATTACTTCAATCTGAAGACTTCGTATATCCTCTGTACCGTCATTAGAAGTGACTCTCAAAGTAGCTAAAAAATTTCCTTGTTGTGAGTAAGTAACAGCAGGGTGTCGTTCGTTGGAAGTAGAAGGAGTACCTCCATCAAATGTCCATTGATAGGTATCTATTTGTTTGTTTCCTGTGGCTAAAGATTTATCTGTAAATTTTATTTGTCCTCCTTCAATTACTCTTTGTTTAGAGGCTTCAAAAATAGAAAAAAGTTTGTTTGTTATTGGGTCGGCAGCTTTGGAAATTAAAAGCTCTTCTCTGCGAGGCGAAATAGCTAATACCGTATGCATACGTGCGACTTGGTCTTCTGTAAAAAGAGTCATACAAGAATCGTCAGTATATTCCATAAAATTTTGTGTCATGACTATTTTTCCTGTTTCGCAAGAAGGTTCATTTAGATTACATCTTCTTTGGCGAGTATTTGTATTGGGTGTATCATCACAAAAATCATCACTTCCACAACTCAATGTTTCACTTCCCCAAGTATGCAAAAGACCAAAAAAATGACCAGCTTCATGGGTAGCAGTACGCCCCAAATTGAGAGGTGCGCCTTCGATGAGTTGAGGAATGTTAGGTGTTTTTTTTATCGAACCAAAATTGATATGACTTACTACAATTCCATCTGTACTTGCGCCTTTAGTTTCGTTTCTAATACCATCCAGATTGGATAAAGTAGGAAATTGTGCATAGCCATACGCTCCACTTCTCATATTAGTTACCCAAATATTAAAATAATCTTTTGGATTCCAAACCGTTGAAGGCTTTGCATACAAGTCAAAAGTAGCACTATCCCATTGTTTCAAGCAGCCTTTTGAACGATGAATACCTACTTCTCTCAATGGATTTCCATTTGGAGCAACCGTTGCAAGGACAAATTCAATACTAGGATTGGCTGCTACATCTTTAAAAACATCTAATGTCGCATCTTTGTCAGTATTTTGAAAATTAAAATCTTCATTCAATACTTCAATCTGTCCATAAATTTGGGCAGCCGAAATATTACTTCCTTCACCTATGGGTTCGCCATTATGAATGACATGAACAATAACAGGAATTCTGTAAGTAGATTCTGTTTTCTGAACTTTACGAAGTGATGGATTATTTTTTAACTCCTCTCTTTTTTGAATAATATATTTTTGTAACCTGTTTTCAAAGGCTTCACTTCCTGCTACTTTGTCTTTATTATTCAAATAATATTCTGTTTCAGAAGTTTGGCAAGTCCGTTGTGCAAAAACGTCAGAATGAGTAACGAGTAAAACAGAACTCGCCAGAATAGACAAAATAAAAGAGTAAAAAAATGTAGATAAGAAGTTGGTTTTCATAGCTAAAGCAAAATTTGAACAGAATTATAAAATAAATTATCTAGTAAAAATACAAAAAATCAAGAAAAAATGATAAAATTTAACACTTTCTTTATGAGGACACGATTAGATTGAATTTGGTTGCATTCTATTTTTTTAAGGCTCTTATCTAATATTGGACTGATAATAAATAAGTTTCGTACTTACCAAATTTTCTTCTGTAAAAGTCTTGTTTTTCCATAGCGCAGGGTTTGCAAACTTTGGGCTATGGAAAAAACGAAATAATATTTTGCTAAGAAATGAATTAATCAAGTTTTATTGCTATCAGTCCAAAATGGGTGCATAACAAATTAGCTACGCTGCTCTTCGGGTGTCGCTTAGTCAATTTGTATTGCGTAGCTTGCCTTTTCCTTTCATACAGGTATTTTTTTTGATACAAACAGCTAGTTTAGGAAAAGGCAAGCCTTTTTCCTACAAAAAACGATAATTTGTTATACACTCGTAGAAAACTACTAATTTTCTGTTTGTACTTCTGTTCTCAACATTTGATTCATGACTCGTATTTTCAGAGTGGTTAAAGAAGTATCATTTGGTTTTAGCGAAATAGCTTTACCAATTTTTTCAAAAGCCTTATTTTCTTTATTATTTTCTAAAAGAGTAATTACATCTCTTTTGATGCTCTCTACTTCATCATCTATACGACTCTGTAGCAAAGAAAGAGGTATTTTGACAAATGAAGAGTCGTATCCAATCGAGTCAGCTTGTTTGTAATAATCTCTAGCCTTCAAAAATTGTCTTTTGTTTAAGGCAGCTTCGGCTTTTTTAACAAACTGAAAGAAATTTTTCTTTTGAGGGATAAGTCTTTCAATTCTAATTATTTTGGCATTGATTTCTTCCTTTTGAGCCGAATCTGCAAATTCGAAGGCTATTCTAAAAGTTTCTATTGCCTTTGGGTAATTGATATTGCGTAACTGATTATTTCCCTCCAAAAGATAATAATCATATTTAAGAGCTTTTTCGGATTCATTTTTTTGGACAAGAGAATCCTGAGCTGTTTCTAATGCCCTTAATTGGTCTTTATTTTCCATATTTAAAGAATGCACCCAAAGCCCCAAAGCACAAGCACCCAAAAGAGCAATAATAGATAGCGTAAGGAAAACACGCAACCTTAAAATGGTGTTTTCTTGTTTTTTCTTTTGTGCAAAAGCAGTTTTGACACTCTCAGAAATAAATTCTTTTTGAATCGTAGTAGGTGCAGGAGTTTTGTTGTATTTTTTAGACTCTTCTAGCCAGTTTTCAGCGATGGCAAGTTCGTTTCCTATCAAAAGAAAAGAATAATTTTTTTCATTTTTATTCCATTCTAAGGCTTTTTGTTGGTACTTTGAATGTTTTTGAGTGTGTTCTCTATCTATATTTAATGCTCGTAGAAGTTCTCTAAATTGCTGTCCATTATCGACTTTAAGGTCATTTTGTAAGCCATTTTTGGAAAAATCTATCCATTGAATATGACTAGGAAAATAATCAGGCATTTCTTTGACAGCTTGAAAGCGAACCAAAATAATTCGTTTTCCCATTGATAAAGCATGTAAAACTTCATCTTTGCAATAGGGCGAAGAAATAGAAGCAGGAGAAAGAATAAACAGAAAGTTATCCGAAGTTTCGATGCCATTTTTTATTTCTAATCCAAAATCCGAACCAGCAGGAATACATTCTTGGTCAAACCACGTCGTTCTGCCATTGAGTTGAAGCTCTTCATTAATCCAACGAGCAAAATCGCCATCGGTACGAGAATAAGAAATAAAAACTTCACTACTAAGCGTTCCTATTTTGGCAATACTTTCTGCTATGAGTTTTTCGTGTAGTTTTGTTGGTGTGTTTAGCTTTGTATTTGTGGTATTATTTCCTTGTGCTTTACCTTGAAAAAGCCAAGTTTGAGCCTTATCCAAATTATGTCCACGCAATAAAATAGCATCGTTTTGATGCTGCTCTTCCCACTTTAAAGCCTGTGCAAGGTAGCGTTTGTGATTTCTGTAATAGTCATAATTATCCTCTACAATACAAATAAGCTTGTTTAAATCCTTTTCAAAATCTAAGTTTTCGGTAAAATTATCTTCTGTTCGGTTATCTGTCAAATCAATATACGAAGACGAAAGCAAACGCAATGCCTCTGGCAGTTCTTCTATATTGACTTCTTTTGCCAAAACTACACTAATTCGTTTATGAAAAGTAAGGGCAAAACGGAGTGCTCTCAAACAATCCGAATTTTGAGCAGAAGAATCTGAAAGCACAAACACAAAATTATCAGCGTGAGCAATTTGTTCTTTTATTTCCTCTGAATACGTAGAAGCATCAAATCCTTTTTGATTTTCTCTATGAATTGAATTATTAGGCAAAACAACCGTAATTCCTGCTTTTATCAAGCCTTTTCGTATTTTTTCAGTTTGCTTTTTTTCTTGTGCTGCAAAACATAAGAAAATTTCTGACATTAGATTATCAGCATTTTTCTTTGATTCTGTAATAAATTCGCTGTGCAGAACAGAAGGCAAACAAGGAGGTTGTTTGGGAGCTACAAAATTTTTGGTCAGCCAGTTTTGAGCTGTTTGTCGTTCTTGTCCTACCAATAAAAGATGGGTTTGTCTTCTATGACTTGCCCACAAAAGAGCTTTTTGAAGTAATTCTGTATGGAGATAAACGTATTCTTTTTGGGTTTCAATGACTTTTACGATACCCTCAAAACCATCTTCAAAACTATCAATATCTTTTCCAAAAATAGGAATTGGATTTTCTTTTATAAATTCTACTTCTTCGTATTTTCGCCAACGATTTTCGTAAGTCAGTTGCCAATTATAAAGTTGATTAATGTGGTCTTCTGAAAGTTGCTGACGAGCGTGTACCCAGTCTGTTTTTCCCAAAAGTTCATGCGAACGATTCAGAACATCTTTTTTAGAAAAAATAGGCAAAACATCCATTCCATTGGCTTCATAAAACTGAACCAAAACGCTGCGTTCTTGGTATGACAAAGGAGAATCTTTTACATCAAAAATAACGTTTTGATCGACAGGAATTATTCGTTTTCCTAGTTTTCTAGCATATTCTAATTCTATCAAACAATAGGCAGAAGTCAAGCAACGAGGCGCAAGAATAAGTATAAAGTTATGAGCCGATTCAATGCCATGAGAAATGCGCTTGGAATAATCATCGCCATCAGGAATATTGACCTTATCAAACCAAACTTCATAGCCCTTTAGCTTCAAAGATTGATACAGCCGTCCGACGAAACCCAAACTTTCTCTTCTTCCATACGAAATAAAGGCATCTTTTGTCATAAAAATAACATAATCTGAAATGATAAATTGAATTAGATTGTAGCTAAAATACTAATTTTTATTTTAAATCAATCTATTAGGACAAATATCAATACAAATTTAATCCACCCACTTAAAAAAACGCTCCCAACGTACTCTAGCCCAATTTTTTATTCCATCGGCTGGAGTTTCGGAGTGATAAATAAGTAAAGGAGTTCCGATAAGGTGGTCTTCTGGAACAAGTCCCCACATACGAGAATCCGAAGAGTTATGACGATTATCTCCCAAAACAAAATAATAATTCTGTTTGAAGATATAATTCTCAATGATTTTTCCATCAATAACTAATTGATTATCAATTAGTTCTACGTTTTTATTGTATTCATAATTTTTGATAATATTTTCATACAAAAGTAGCGTTCCTTCGTGCATAGCGATTGTATCTCCTTTTTTAGGAATATAATACGAACCAAAATAATCTCTATTCCAACCTAATTTTTTACTACTTTCAGTCATTGAGTTATCCGAAATGTCATTTTGTTCGAAAAATTTAGGTGTAATTTCTTCTATTCTCAAATCTTGTCGTAATTGATTGGCTTGTTTTGGCGTAGTATAAAGCAAATAGGTTTTTATTGGAGAAGTTTCACTAATTGCTTCCTCTATTTTTTTATTTCTGCCTCTTTTTTTCTTGCTTTTTTTGATGTTTTTTATACGTTTTACTTCTTTGCTTTCTGTTTGAATTTCTTTCCATGTTTGTACATCTGTATGATGAAACATAGTTTCAGGTTTTTCGCTTGTTCTGACAATATAACTCAACTGCATATCCGAAGCGTTGGGTTGCCATTCTCTATTTCTGAAAATATCTTGGCGCATAATCTGAATTCTATCTCCTGCCACACCTACACAACGTTTGATATAACACGTTTTGTCTTCTATATTTTCGGCACTATCCAATGGGTAATAAAAAATGATTATTTCATTGGGTTCTACCTCTCTTAGTTTGGGCAATTTATTGGGCAAAAAACTAAAAAAATCAATATCAAAACCTGCTTTTTGGGTCATTGAATTTTGTTTTTTATGAGGAATTTTTGCACCAAAAGGAAGTTTGTTACACACTATTTTATCTCCTCGTAAAAGCGAACCTTCCATCGAAGAAGTAGGAATAATAAAATATTCTAAGGCGATTTGTTTTAAAGCAAATAACGAAATACAGATAAAGAAGAGAAAATAAAGGCGAAACCACCATTTTTTAGACTTTAATTTAATTCTTTCAATTCTCTTAATTTTCATGGTAATTTTATAATTATTGAGTAAGGAGCTATAATCTTTTATCAGAACAGGATTTTTATTTTTATCAAAAAAAGCATTAAATTTTATCGATTCAGAAGGAAGAAATTCTATTATTTATTTCAATATTTAATACCAACTAGCTAATTGCACAAAACACGCCATAAATTCTATTAAAATAGACTAAAATTGAATTTTATTGACTTTTTATAGAAAAAATTAACTTTATTCAAAATAATAGATTGAATTGTAGTATTTATACAAAATTTTATTCTGTTATGTTGTAGCTTGAAAAACGGAATTTTTGTAAATAATATAAATTATTTGTATCTTAAACTACTTTAAAGTTCTATCCAAAAAAATGCCACCAACTTTATCTATTAAATCAATTTTAAAATGTCTAAATCTAAAATTTTTTTTATTGTTCTATCTGTTCTTCTTCTGATTATAGGAAGTGTTTATGGATATGAATATTTTACCAACAAAAGTACCATTGAAAAAGCAGATGCTTTGTATCAAGAGGGCAAGTTTGACGAAGCTCTTCCGTATTATAAAAAAGCCCAAAATGGTTTTTTTGGTACATACCGTTATGAAAGTTGGGCAGGAGAGAGAGAGATACAACGTATAAAAAAAGAAATGATTCCTGTTTTAGAACGAGCTAAAAAGGCGCTCAAAAATGATAATATAGATTCTGTATTAGTAACTTTCAAAAACCTAAAAAATATAAATGGAATATATGTAAGTTACAGAATTGAGCCTGTTTCTTTAAATACAGAAATTGCTAAATACAAAAAACTAGCAAAAGAAAAAATACTTTCACTAGCCAAAAAATCAGAAACTCAAAATCCAGCAGAAGCTATCAAATTATATTCAGCTTTTGATTATGAAGATGAAGAATATAAAACCTATCAAGCTAAAATAAAAACGCTTTACAAACCTGCAATTCTTGAAAAATACAATGAAAAAGACTACACAAAAGCTCTTTCATTTTATAATAAAATGGACGATATTGATAAAATAAAGTATAAAACTGAACTCAAAGAACCTGTAAACCACAGCCGATTAGAAGCAGCCAAAAAACACAAAAAGTTTGCTCTGCTTTCGTATATGAATGGAGATATGAGTAGTTTGGAAAGTATTACCAAACTTCTTTTAGCAGTAGATTCTACAAGTAGTCATAATAAAGAAGCCAAAACAGAACTTGAAAATCTCAATCAAGAAGTAGCTTATGAAATGGGAACAGAAGAATACAAAGTAGGAAATCTTGATGAAGCTCTTCATTTTTTTGCTCAAATTCCTCAAAATTCTGTTCATTATAAAGACGCAAGTCAAAAAATAACAGAAATTTCTCAAAAATTAGAAAAAGAACACAAAGACTCTTACTTAGCCAAAAAAAGAACAGAAGCCTACGCTGAAATCAAAAAACAACTTTCTCCTTATTTGAATGATAAAAAAACGTATTCGGTTATTTTAGCTGATGCAGAAGAAACAAACAAAAAATTCAAATACACGATTGTCTATCAAGATAAATCTGTTCCCACTACCAAAACAACTGATTTTTTGAAAGTAAGTGATAGTACCTATAATTTCTTTTTAGATGATATCGGAATGGAAATTTTGTCAAATAAAGGGCAGCAAATCACTCAAGCAGGATATAGCAATTATGTAGGAAACTCTCAATACGGAACATGGAAGCAAAATGATGAAGGTTCTTTTTGGGAATTTTATGGAAAATATGTGCTTTTGAGTACACTTTTCAACTCAAATCGAATTTATAGAAGTGATTACACAACTTATAATCGTTATTACAGAACCTCTAGCCGTCCGTATTATGGAAGTGTTTATGTTCCTTTGCAGTCAGCAGTCAAACAAACACCACGCTTTCAACAAACAGTAGCGAATCGTTCTCAAAAAAGTTGGTTTTATGCCAAAAGTGTTCCTTCTCGTTCTTCAAAAAGCACAAGTACAGCCAGTACGAGCAACAAAAGTTGGTATTATGGAAGGCAGCCGATGAAACGCAGCAGTTATACAAGCAAATCAACAGCTTCAAATCGTAGTAGTTATGGACGCTCTTCGACGGCTTCTTCAAGCTCTGGAAGTTATTCAAGTGGTAGGTCTTCTTCTAGTAGTGGTAGTTCGTCTAGTGGGTATCGTTCTAGTTCTTCTTCTAGTAGTCGTAGCTCTTCTAGTTCATCACGAACTACTCGTTCTAGTTCGTCTTCTTCTCGCTCTCGCTCTTCGTCTTCTCGGGGTGGGAAATAAAAAAATGAATTTTTATTTTTAGTCTCTCAAAAAACATAAGTAAAAAGTTTAGCGTTTACTTATTATTACAAACCCTAAGGTTTTTTATTAGATTCACTAAACATTCTATCAGACAGATTATGACAAAATTCAAATCATTTTTTATTTTACCTTTTTTATTCAGTATTCTATTATTTTTGGGAGCTTGTGATAAAGACGGCAATATCAATTTTTTTTCTATTGATGAAGACCTTCAAATTGGTCAGCAAGTGGCAGCCGAGTTAGAAGCAGATTCTTCTGTAATTATCTTAGATGAGCAAGAATACGATACAGCATATAGATTTATTAGAGCTATGACAGAAAAAGTTTTGGCATCAAATGACATTCGTTATCGCACAGAATTTCCTTGGCAAGTCAAAATTATTTATGATGATAATACATTAAATGCCTTTTGTGCTCCGGGGGGATATATTTATGTTTATACAGGACTTATCAAATATTTAGACACAGAAGACCAACTCGCTGGTGTAATGGGACACGAAATTGCACACGCAGACAAACGCCACGTAACCGACAACATGACAAGAGCGTATGGCTATGAAACACTTCTTTCAATCTTTTTTGGAGAAGACCAAGGTACAATAGCAGGAATTGCAAAAGGATTAGTAAATCTTAGTTATAGCCGAAAAGCAGAAACTGAAGCAGATGAGTTTTCAGTAAAGTATCTATGCGATACAGAATATCAAGCCAACGGAGCAGCAGGTTTCTTTCAAAAAATTATCAATGAAGGACAGAATAGCGCACCACCTCAGTTTTTGAGTACACACCCAAATCCAGATAATAGAGTAGAGGCAATCAACAACAAAGCAAGAGAAGAAGGTTGTAGCATTCAGCCAAGTGGAAATGATTATGCAGCTTTTAAGGCTTCACTTCCTCGTTAGTTTATTTCCTTATTCTCCATTATCAACGTCTGATTACAGACGATTGCTAAGGGAAAAATGATACTTTATTACAATCAAATCCTTATTTCTTATTGAAGTAGGGGTTTTTTGGTTAAATTGTAGAGATTAATTCTATTATAAATTATTTATTTTCAATACTTTACAAGTTTTTTGTTTTGCAAAAGGGTATTCCATTTAACCCACAACTTTAGTTGTGGGGCAAGAAAAAAGAATACGCTTTGCAACGGTTTTAACCGTTTTGTACTATAAAAAACCGTTAAAACGGTTACCCAGTGCCAATTCGCTTTTTCCCACGAATAAATTCGTGGGTTTCATTTAGAGTACCTTTTGCAATGGGTAAGAGGTTTAAATTGTTGATAATCAGATGTTTAAATAGTAATTAAACTCTACAAGTTAAAAAGTAATTTGTATTTATCAGTATTCCAAATCTTATAAATCCTTCACTAATCAGTTCCAGTATTTCAAAAAAAGAAGTTCGTATTTATCCTGTATTCATCATAAATATCATATTAATCACTCGCTAATCAGTTACGGTATTTTCAAAAAGCAATTTGTATTTATCTGTATTCAAAATCCTATTAATCTTATAAATCCTTCACTAATCAGTTTCAGTATTTCTACTTAATAAAAGAAAAACATATACCCAAATCCAAGGAGAAAGATAATGTCCTACATACAAGAAAAAATAAGTCCCTGCGTGAAAACAAATACCTATGAAAATCAAAGTAAGTCTAATGTATTTATTTTTATGTAAAATAAGTAAAAAGCTAGTTTCCCAAATGATAGTGAGGAGAGAAAGTAACATAACTAAAAAAGGATAATTTGATAAATTTTGCCCTAATTCAGTAGGAGAGTTTTGTAAATAACTCAGTAGAGCGTTTCCGTTTATCCATTCTATTCCTCCAATAAAGATTTTTTCAAGTCCAGAACTTGTATAAACCAATCCAATAGCTAAAAACAAAAGATAATTTTGAGGAATTAAATTTGCTGATGAGTTCCTTGCCGTTGTCCCTGCTCCTGCCGTTGTCGGTGTCTCCACCGACGACCATGTATTAAACAACCAAAAGGGCAGCAAAATACAAACCCAGTTCCAAGTGGCGTAAGTATGTTCAATCTTTCCAAAACCATATAAAAAACCTTGTAGATAAATAAATAAAAAACTACTTACAAAAACACAGAAAAATACAATTATTTTGAGTCTGACTATTTTCTTAAATAGTAAAAAAAGTACACAAAAAAGAATTCCTATTCCAGTTATGATTTTGAGAAAAATGAATAAATTTTTGAGAAAAGAAAGCGAAGGAAATGAAGGCGATAGTATTTTATAAAATGAGATAGGTTTATACAAAACAGCTATTTGAGAATATTCTGTCAGAATTTCTGACCATTCATTGGAAAGTAAAACATTGGAAAGTAAAAAATAAATAATCAAAGAATACTGACTTTTCTGTGTTAATTTTTGAGAATAAACAGAGTTTTTACTAAAAAAAGATTTTGCTTTTTGATAGAATTTTGGAATAAGAAAAAGCGAAAAAATAGAACTCACAAATAAAAACCGAATGGCTATTTGGTCAGATTTTTTAATAAAAAAAGAAGCATCAAAACGATATTTTTCTGTTTTTAGACGAGGGTAAAGGCTTTCTACTAAATCAGAAAACCAAGTAACAGAATCAGAATTATTAGAATCAAAATAAGCTAACGTATAATTTCGAATCCAAAACCAATAGAGAAATTGAGATAAAATTATCAAAGAAATAATAATCCAAAACCTATATTTTTTGATAAAACGTGTGATAAAATTTAGTTTGAAAATATGCATATTGAATCTAACTCATTTTGTGAATCTTCTTTTTGAATGACGTGATACCATTTCCAGTTGAGTTTTTTATCGTTTTTTGGGTCTTCTTTCAAATTTATTTTATTTCTTATTAGTTTATCAAAAATGCTTATAAAATCGGCATGTTTTTTTTGATAATGGTGTTTTCGAAGCTGCATCTCAAAGGCATTTGCATTGAGAGGAATCGTTGAGGCTTTTAATTCTATAAATTTATTTTGACTTTCTATTTTATAAAAAATATAAAACTTTTCTTCTTGTGCTTGGTACTTTACAGGTTCTGCAAACATTCCAAAACGATGAAAAGGATAGACATCTTTCAAAAAAATAAAAGGAAGAACAATTCCGATAATGACAAAGAAAAGTATATATTTTTTGTAGAACACAGTTTTTTGAGAATTATTTTTTTTGGAGAGCCATTCAATCTATATGGTCTGTGATTATTTTTCATAACGCAGAAAAAGCAAACTAAATATATACAATTCCTATCTATTGCCATTTCTACTACTATTTTCTAAAAATCACACTTTCAATTTTCAATTCTACCTTTTTTTTCTAAAATTTGTGAATAAATTTTTCTTATTTAATAGGCGAAGCACAATAAAACGGCACTTTAAGCATTATTGATGTAAGGGAAATTATATAAATGGTTTCTGTGTATATTTGTAACTTCTTATAATAAGCATTCTGAAAGTCTAGTTAAATTTAATAGATTTAATGTATAGATTTTGATAAAATTTGCTTGAAATTTGTAAGTACATAACAACAACAGAATTAGGTTATAAATAAATAATTGAATTTTAATAAACCTTTTTCCCAAAGCAATTTAGAAAATACTAATACTAAGCAGTTTTGATTTTTATTTCTTATCTAGCTAATAGGCAATAAGTTATACAACTCAAAGCAATTTAAAAAGATTATAATACCACGCATTATGGCAAAATTGAGTTTTCAGTACAGCGCATTATTTATCCTAGCTTTAGGATTAATGCTAGGAGGTTGTAACAAAAAACCACCAACAAGCACCGACCCAGGTAAAAAAAGTACAGCTACTGGAGTAGCTTTTGGTAAGAAAAAACCAAACGGCGAAGAAGGTGGATTTAAAGTAGAAAAATTTAAAGGACAACCTGCTGGTCCTAACCTTGTTTTTATTGAAGGTGGTCGCCACGTTTTGGGTTCTTTTGAAGAAAACGTAGAGATGACAGCTTCTGATAACATCGAAAATACAGTAACAATTAAGTCCTTTTATATGGACGAAACAGAGATTGCAAACATTCACTGGTTAGAGTATATGCACTATCTATTGCAAGACTCTTCTCAACAGGCGTATGAAGAATCTTTACCAGATACAACCGTTTGGTCTGCCGAATTAGCATACAATGACCCTTACGTAGACCACTATTTACGTTATCCAGGTTTCCGTTATTTCCCAGTAGTAGGCGTTTCTTGGAAACAGGCAAGTGATTATTCACTTTGGCGTACAAGTATGGTAAACAATGGTCTTGCTATGAAGAGTGGCAAGAAAGACGTGAAAGAGTTAGCTAAAAATGGCGAACGTATTCCATTAGAATCAGGTGTAGTTTTACCAGGTTAT
Source organism: Flexibacter sp. CG_4_10_14_3_um_filter_32_15 (assembly GCA_002784125.1). Classification (GTDB taxonomy): domain Bacteria; phylum Bacteroidota; class Bacteroidia; order Cytophagales; family Bernardetiaceae; genus Bernardetia. The sequence goes on along the minus strand of PFKD01000041.1, from coordinate 6,613 downwards.
CGTCTTCCTACAGAAGCAGAATGGGAATATGCAGCTAAAGGCTTAATCGGAACACAATATTTGGATGAAGCTCAAGATTATGCTCGTATTTATCCTTGGGACGGTCACTCACTTCGTAATCCTTATGGAAAACAAATGGGGCAGTTTTTGGCTAACTTCAAACGTGGTCGTGGTGATTATGCAGGTATTGCAGGTGCATTGAATGACGGTGCAATGATTACGACTTGGATTTATTCGTATCCACCAAATGATTTTGGTCTTTATAATATGGCTGGAAATGTAAATGAGTGGGTTTGGGATATTTACCGTCCTGGTTCATTTGAAGATTTCGGTGGCGAGCCAAACGCAGATTTGAACCCTATTCGTCGTAATGATTTCTTAGACCAATCTGAAGATTATGACTTTGCTAACTTCGAAACACTTATCAATAATCACGTTCGTGTTTATAAAGGTGGTTCTTGGAAAGATGTAGCTTACTGGTTATCTCCAGGTACTCGTCGTTATATTGAAGAGGATTCTTCTACTTCTCATATTGGTTTCCGTTGTGCGATGATTCGTGCTGATAGCGATAACTAAAATATAGACGCAAACTAAAAATAGAAAAATAATATATTGAAAGCCTTTTACTTTATAAAAGTAGAAGGCTTCTTTTGTGGATTTGTGTGTAAATCAGACAGATTTATCTAAGTCTAAATTTATTTAATCTAGTAAATGAATTCATTTGACGAAAAAAAGAGAGCTACTTTTTTATTTACCAACTATCGGTATTTCCTTTGTAGTTAGACTATGATAAAATATACTATTATCGACAGTCCTACAATTATTCTTATATAAAAATGCCAATATCTACTCAAAATAATCTTACAAAAAATAAAATAGCAGAAGAAAAAATCCATATTGTTGATTTATCACTTAAAGCGCTGACTTTTGATTATCTGCTACGCTGGATTTCTTTGGGTAGTTATCGTTTGCTATTTGGAGAAAGTGTAAAAGGTTCACATTTGATTTTCTTTTTCTCTCTACAATTATTGATTATTATTTTTACGTTGGGCTTTGTTTTTTGGAGAGAATATGTATTTCGTGTCAATAGTAATCCAAAACAATCAATTCCTGATTCTATCGAACTGATTTGGAAACAGTTTTGGGAATTGATTTATAAAAAACGAAAATATGAAATAGTAGGTTCTTCATTTTCTATGTTGTTGCGTTTCTTTTTTGTGGTTACGTTTACTTATATGGTTATTTCAGCTTCTTTTGATAAAATAGTATTTGATGGATATAAAGCTAATTTGATAGGTTTTGTAGGAGCAGTTTCCTTTTTTGTATATGGAATTTGGATATATTTTATTTCTCATTTTAGCGTTCCAGATTCAGAATTTCGTCCTGTACAAGCTCTCATTAGTGCAGCCAGCCGTAGAAAAGACAATTTATCAGAACTTTTAGAGTCTGATTTGCAGGGACATAGAATAAATGAAATAGAGAATAATCCAATAGATACAAATGATACAGAAATCTTAGAAATAGAAGGCGAAGTTAGAAATCTAATGAACCGAGTGGAAGCCTATATCTTAGAGAGTGTTATGTTTGGCGCACTTACTTTTTCGGGTTTCTTGACCATTATTGCATCAGATACAGATAGATTGAATTATGTGAGTATGCGTCGTTTTGGGTATAATATAGTAGAGTTTATGTTGGATTTGATTGTTTTTGAGTTCAAAAGATTAGAAGAATATCATATTTTTAGTACTGATCCAGAGCATTTATTGGTGTTGATAATGTTCCAAACTGTACTTTGCGCCTTATTTTTCTTGATGGTTATTGCTGCACGATTAAAGTTTAGTAAAACAGCCGAACAGATTGATAATACTGTTCGTCTTGCTCGTTCTTATAACGATAAAGAAGAAGAAGTTTATATTCTCAAGTTACAAGCTCCTCATAATACACTGTTAGACAAACGTTTATTAGTATTAAATCGTAAAATTTCTCAACTTGTCTTACAAGCTGCTGACCTTATCAAAGAAGTCCATCCTGTGATTGCTTATATGAGTTTTCTCCGAAATATGGGTGTTTTGTTTTTTCTTTTTATCATCATTACCAGTCTTTTGTTTTTTAATACTACGGTTGCTATTTTCTTTGGTGCAATGTCTTTGACGGCTTATGTTTACAAACAATTTGACACATGGTATCGTCAGAAACGTATGCAAAGAATCATTAATCAACATCAAGGAATTGAAAAACCTGTCATTGAGAAAGTAGAAGAAAAGGAAATTAGTATTAGTGAATAAAAAATAATCTAAAAATGAAAGCAATTTTAATCATAGTACTACTTTTTATCTTTCCCTTGTATTCTTATGCACAATCCAAGGTAGAAATAGAAGAACGAATAGAAAAAAAAGATGTGCCTTTACCTGCTCAACAGTTTATAGATTCATTGTGCTTTTCTTCAAAAATAAAATGGTTTGTCGAACAAAATTATATAACAAAAACATTCGAAGCCAAAATAACTGCAAATGGAACAACGTGCAGTATAGAATTTGATAGCTTAGGGAAAATAGAAGATGTAGAAGTAGAGATAAGTTGGAAAAAAATAAGTGAAGATACACAAGGTAAAATCAATGAACAGTTGAATACTGATTTTGAAAAACATAAAATTAAAAAAATTCAAATTCAGTATAGTGGAAAAGAAACGGATTTACTTAATTTTAGAACCAATACCGAAAACCTAACTATTAAATATGAAATTGTAGTGAAGGGACAAAAAGAATCTAAAATCGAATTTTATGAATATTTATTTTCGGAAAAAGGAGAGTTAGAAAATAAAGTACAGTTTGATTTTAGGAATACAGATCATTTAGAATATTGAATCAGAATAGTGAAAAACGTGATAAAAAAAGAGATAATTTTATTGATAGGTTTGTTTTTTTGTGTGTCAGTTTCTTCTTTGGCTCAATCTACTTACCAAATCGGAGTTCTTCCTTCATTTACACTCACAAAAAAGATAAATCCAAAATGGAAAGTGAATTTGAATATTCAATCTCGCTTTTCGATGTATAAAGGGGAATTTTCTAATTCAGATACTTTTCAAGAAGATAGAAATTATATTTTGACTGATATTTCTGCTTTAGCAAACCGAAAAATAGGATTAAATACATCGCTAACAGTAGGCTATCTGACTAGATTTAGAAATAAGGAACAACACAACCGATTATTTCAACAATTTATTATTTCAAATAAATATAATGCTGTTGGTTTAGCACACCGTTTTGTTACTGACCAAACTTTCAGACCTAATCAAAAAACAGAGTTTAGAGGGCGTTATCGCCTTGCTTTTGATAGACCTTTGCAGGGAAACAAGCTCAATCCGAAAGAATTTTATTTAAAAGTAAATAATGAATATCTAGTTTCTTTACAAGATAAAAAATGGAGTAACGAAGTTAGATTGATTCCTTTTTTGGGGTATGCTTTTACAGACAAAAATAAAGTAGAAATAGGAATAGATTACCGTGTAGGTTCAGTAGGAGATGAATTTTTAAGAAATAATTTTTGGACTACCATAAATTATTATTTGAGTTGGTAGCTGTTCAAATAATAGAATAAGAAAAGCCATCTATCTAAAGTATCTAACTTTGTGATAAATGGCTTTCTTAAATTATTACCTATTTTAGACTATCAATTAGAATAGCCAAAAAATGAACAGGTTTTGGAAATTTTTGTGTGTTATTAGTTGAGCATTTTTTGGAGTTGATTTTTCTGGTTGTTATAGACATTAGATTCTAAAACAGAAGCCTCACTCAAATTTTGAACTGAAGTTGCTTTTTTATCATTTGCTGTATAAAGCCACAATTCAAATTTACGCTCTTTTTGCAAGTTAGGATTTGGCGAACCATTGATATTCATCCAACGCAAGATTTCCTCGTCTATCTTTTCGCCTTTTTGTATTTTTTTATACAAAGTGCTACGATAAAGTTTGGAAGTTCCGAAAGCAAAACAAAAGTTTGTAATTGCTATGAGCTTTGTTCCTTTTAGCTTCAGATTATTTTTTACCCATCTTTTAGAGTAATTCAAATCGTGGCGAAGTAAAGAATCAGCTTGCTTTTCGGTGATGCCTCCTAAAAGTGCGCTATCTCTTTCGGTAATCAAATGACCATATCCGATAGTACGATAACCTGCTGCACAGTCATAAGGCTCTAGCATAAGTCCCTCTCTACTTTTGATACGGTTGATAAGACTATCCCACGTATAAACGATTTTTATCTCGTTTTCCAAGTCTTCTGAGAGCTCGTTCTCACTTTCTATACGCATAGTCTTGTTGACTAGAGTAGGGTTTGAAGATGAAATGAACGATGTAATAAATAAAACTAAAATTGACAAAGTAACTGTTTTGACATATATCATATTTATATTTGATGGTGAACAGATGCAAAGGTAAGACCTTATCATTCACTTATCCAAATTCTAACTAATTGTTTTTCAGCACGTTGTCTTTTTGACACTAAAGTAAAACAGCCATTTTGCCAAAATAAATTTTGTTTTTTTGCCTTTTTACAGAATTTGAACTCATTATCAGTAATGTAATTTATACTTTATTCTGAAACTGTAATCTTCACTTAATTCTTACATAAAGACTAAAAAATAGCTCAAAAAATCTACTTTTTTAAGCAAACATTTTTAAAATTTATACGTAGCGTTTAAAAAATGACTGTTGGTCAGTTCAGGTTTTAGATTTAATCTTTGCTTAATACAGTTGTAAAATATCTTTAAAGATTACGAAACCCAATCACTTCTATCCAAACTTCTGAACTGAATCGCCTCTGCAATGTGTGTAGTCTGTATATTTGGGCTATTTTGAAGATCTGCAATCGTTCTGGCTACTTTCAAAATACGGTCATAGGCTCTTGCCGAAAGTCCTAATCTTTCCATTGCATTTTTTAGGAGGATTTTGCTCGTTTCATCTATCTTGCAAATCTTTTTTACCATTTGAGAAGGCATCATGGCATTTGAGTGGACAGAATCTATCACTTTAAAGCGTTCTTCTTGTACTTTTCTTGCCTTGATGACTCGATTTCGTATTTCTTCACTACTTTCTGCCTTTCTATTTGCTGTCATTTCATCGAAAGAAACTGGAGTTACCTCTACATGTAAATCAATTCTGTCTAATAATGGACCACTAATTTTGTTCAAATATCGATGCACAATGCCTGTTCCACAAACACATTCTTTTTCTGGATGATTGTAATATCCACATGGACAAGGATTCATGCTGGCAATAAGCATAAAATTACAAGGAAATTCTACCGATATTTTGGCTCTTGAAATGGTAACTTTTCTATCTTCCAAAGGCTGGCGCAATACTTCCAAAACAGAGCGTTTGTATTCTGGCAATTCATCTAAAAACAAAACGCCATTATGAGCCAACGAAATTTCCCCCGGTTGAGGATTTCCACCACCACCCACCAAAGCAACATCACTAATTGTATGGTGAGGCGAACGGTAGGGACGAGTAGCAACAAGTGCAGCATTTTCTCCCAAGTGTCCAGAAACAGAATGAATTTTGGTTGTTTCTAAGGCTTCATGAAGTGTGAGAGGAGGCAAAATGGAAGACAAACGTTTGGCAAGCATTGTTTTTCCTGCCCCCGGAGGGCCAATCATAATTACATTGTGTCCTCCTGCTGCTGCAATTTCTAAGGCACGTTTTATGTTTTCTTGTCCTTGTACGTCTGCAAAATCAGCTTCGTATTCATTTTTTTGTTGGCTAAAAATTTCTCTTGTATCTATTTGTAAAGGTTCAATATTGAGTTCATCTTCAAAAAAACCAACAGCTTCCTCCAAACTTTCAACAGGAATAATATCCAAATTATTGACAATGGCTGCCTCCTTCGCATTTTCTTTAGGCAAAACAAAACCTTTAAAACCTTGCTTTCTGGCTTCAATGGCAATAGAAAGAACGCCACGAATAGGACGCAATTTTCCATCAAGGGCAAGCTCGCCCAAAACGATATATTTACCAAAATTAGGAGCTGTAATTTGGTCAGAAGCGACAAGCAAACCGAGCGCAATCGGCAAATCATAAGCAGAGCCTTCTTTTCTGACATCAGCAGGTGCAAGATTGACCACTACTTTTTGACGAGGAATACGAAAACCTAACTGTTTGACGGCAGATTCGACACGCTGCTCACTTTCCTTGACGGCACTATCAGCAAGACCAACAATTACTATATGTCTTCCCTTAATAACATTGACTTCTATGGTTATAATATTTGCTTCGACTCCAACTACGGATGCTCCAAATGTTTTGGCTATCATTTTTTTATTTTATAATTTTTTTCTGACAGTTGGAACGGCAACGCCATCGACGAAGTCAAACTGTCTGTTACGTTTATAATTTTAGCCTTAAATTAATCAAAAAAGAAATAGAATAAAACAAATAATAAAAAAGAGTTTGCACAAAAAAAACTTATTCTAATCAGATAAGATTAAAATAAGTTTTTTAAGGGGACTTGTAAAATCAAAACGCTACGAAATACTGACAACTACGGACAAGTTCATTTATAATACAAAAAATCTTATCTTTGTTTAAAAAAAACAGATGGCTATTGAAGATTACATTTCAGAT
>PFKD01000236.1 GCA_002784125.1 Flexibacter sp. CG_4_10_14_3_um_filter_32_15 | reverse complement strand
AATTTCTCCCAAATATTTCGTATTTTTGTTTAGTTAATTAGCAGTATTTTTATTTTTTCCTACGACAAGATTTAAGACAAGACTATGGATCAGGCTCTTTTAGATGCTCAACATATCGTTCAAATCGCTGCCGAAATTGGTGTGCGTGTCAAACAAGTAGAAGCAACAGCACAGCTTTTAGATGAAGGAGCAACCGTTCCTTTTATTTCTCGCTATCGAAAAGAAGTTACAGGCACACTAGATGAAGTGCAAGTAGCGACGATTAGAGATAGGCTGGTGCAGCTTCGTGAACTAGACAAAAGACGTGCATCGATTCTCAAATCAATTTCTGAACAAGAAAAACTTACTCCAGAATTAGAAGAGAAAATTAATGCCGTTCAGACGCTTTCTGCGTTAGAAGATTTGTATTTGCCTTATAAACCAAAGCGCAAAACTCGTGCATCTATGGCAAAAGAAAAAGGTTTAGAACCTCTTGCCTTGCAGATTTTGGAACAGGGAAGAATGGATTTGGAAAAAGTAGCCAAACAGTTTATTGATGAAGAAAAAGGCGTAAAAACACTTGAAGAAGCATTAGCAGGCGCAAGAGATATTATTGCCGAACACATCAACGAACACGCAGAAACTCGTGCGCAACTGCGTCAAGTTTTTGAAAAAGAAGGTCGAATTTTGGCTCGTTTAATTAGTGGAAAAGAAGAAGAAGGCGAAAAATATAGAGATTATTTTGAGTGGGAAGAGCCATTGATTGAAGCGCCTTCGCACCGTGTTTTGGCACTTCGCAGAGCAGAAAAAGAAGGGATTTTACTTTTAGATTTGCAGCCAAATGAAGAGCGAGCAATTACTTTATTAGAAGACAACTTTGTTCATAGCAATACAAAATCGTCAGACCAAGTACAAATGGCTGTAAAAGATGCCTACAAAAGATTATTAAAACCATCTATGGAAACAGAAATTCGTATGCTTTCCAAACAGAGAGCCGACGAAGAAGCGATTTCTATTTTTGCAGAAAACCTTAGACAACTTTTATTATCTGCACCTCTAGGACAAAAAAATACATTAGCCCTAGACCCCGGTTTTAGAACAGGTTGTAAATTAGTCGTTTTGGACAAACAAGGAAAGCTAGTTTATAATGATACTATTTATCCAAACGAACCTCAAAAAGATACCGTAAAAGCTGGGAGTATAGTTTTGGCTTTATGTGAAAAATATAATATTGAAGCCATTGCAATCGGAAACGGAACAGCAAGCAGAGAAACAGAGCGTTTTATAAAAGCGATTCCAAGTTTGCCAAAATCTATTCAAGTTGTAGTAGTGAGTGAAAGTGGAGCGTCTATTTATTCGGCTTCTGATGTTGCTCGTGAAGAATTTGCAGACTATGATTTGACAGTTCGTGGTGCTGTTTCGATTGGTCGTCGTTTGATGGACCCATTAGCAGAACTTGTAAAACTTGATCCAAAATCTATCGGAGTAGGTCAGTATCAGCACGATGTCGATCAAAAACAACTCAAAAATAGCCTTGATGATACGGTTATGAGTTGTGTAAATGCTGTTGGTGTAGAAGTAAATACGGCAAGTAAAGAATTATTGAGTTATGTTTCGGGTTTGGGAGCTTCTCTAGCCAAAAATATTGTAACTTTTAGAAATGAAAATGGAGCTTTCAAAAGTAGAGCGCAACTCAAAAAAGTACCTCGTTTGGGAGATAAAGCCTTCGAACAAGCAGCAGGTTTTCTTCGTATTCGTGATGCCAAAAATTTGTTAGATGCGAGTGCTGTTCACCCAGAGAGTTATCCGATTGTGGAGAAAATGGCGAAAGACTTAAACACAACGGTTGAAGAGCTTATCAAAAACGAAGAACTTCGCAAACAAATCAATCTCAAAAATTACGTTACTGATACTGTCGGACTTCCAACGCTTGAAGATATTGTTTCAGAGCTTGCCAAACCAGGGAGAGATCCGCGTGAGCAGTTTGAAACCTTTTCGTTTGTGGAAGGAGTAGAAAAAATGGAAGATTTGAAAGTAGGAATGAAACTTTCAGGTATCGTAACCAATATTACAGATTTTGGTGCTTTTATAGATGTGGGAGTTCATCAAGACGGATTAGCTCATATTAGTCAGCTTTCAGATAAATTTATCAATCATCCAACTGAAGCTGTAAAAGTTCATCAAAAAGTAGAAGCGACAGTTATGGATGTAGATTTGGGTAGAAAAAGAATTTCATTGAGCTTAAAATCTGAACCTTTTGGTGCAGATTCAGATGGAAAAAGAGGTGGCACGAGTAATACTCTTTCAGAAGCTAGATCGCAAAGACCACAAAGAGTTGCAACTAGAAAACCGATTACGAAAGTAGAAAAAGAAGCAATTTCAGAAATGGGTAAAGACCGAAAAAATGATTCTAAATTTTCAAGAGGAAGTTCTTTAGAAGAAGATGATACAAATCAGCCAAAAGAACGTAAAACTAAAAAAACATCATACAAAAAAGCTGAATCTTTTGTAAAAAGACAACAAAAATCAAAAGAAGAAGAAGCACCAAAAACAGGTGGCACAATGGCTGATAAATTAGCTGCTCTTCGTAATAAATTTGGTAAGTAATCAAATGTCGTTTATTTTACCATTAGCAACGTTTTATTATCTTTGATAAACAACGCTGGCTAAGATAAAATAAAAGAAAACAGCGTTTTTATTTCCCTTAAGAATAAGATAAACTACTATTTCAAAACAGATAACTAATTGATATTCAATAGCTTAAATTCGTAATTGTTCCTAATATAAAAAAACCCAATACAAAAAAATATTTTCTGTATTGGGATTTATATTTTATTTATAGACTAAAGTCTATGGTACATATTCGCACACTAAAGTATGCGCTACATTTTTATTTCACAAAATCAGAAGAAACTTTTGCTGTCAGATATTCTCTATTCAGACGAGCAATATGTTCTTGACCGATAAGTTTAGGACACTCTGCCGAACATGCGCCAGTATTTGTACACGAGCCAAAACCTTCTTCGTCCATTTGAGCCACCATATTTTCAGCACGTTTTTGAGCTTCTGCTTTTCCTTGTGGAAGTAGAGCTAATTGAGAAACTTTAGCCGAAACAAAAAGCATTGCCGACGCATTTTTACACGCAGCCACACATGCACCACAACCAATACAAGCTGCTGCCATAAATGCTTCATCTGCAATTTCTTTAGGAATAGGCATTTCGTTTGCATCACGAGCATTTCCTGTATTTACAGAAATATAACCACCTGCTTGAATGATTCTATCAAAAGCACTTCTATTAACAGACAAATCTTTGATTACTGGAAATGCTTTTGCTCTCCAAGGTTCGATAGTAATAGTTGTGTTATTTGGAAAAGAACGCATGTGCAACTGACACGTCGTAACGCCTCTTAGGTTTCCGTGTGGGTGTCCGTTGATGTACATAGCACATGAGCCACAAATTCCTTCACGACAATCGTGGTCAAAACTTACTGGGTCTTCGCCTTTGCGTACTAATGTTTCGTTGAGCATATCCATCATTTCTAGAAATGACATATCTGTCGAAACGCCGTCTAATTTGTAGTTTTTAAACTCGCCTTTTGCATCTGCGTTGGCTTGTCTCCAAACTTTTATTTTATATGAATTATGTTGTTCTGCCATAATTTTATGTATTTCTATTTAATTGAAAGTTAATATTTTCCAAGACCCTAAGGGTTTTTGAAAAGCCTTAGGGTCTAACTATTATTTGTAACTACGTTGAGTAAGTTTGACATTTTCGAAGACTAATTCTTCTTTATGAAGAATAGGGTCACCTTTCATATGTTCCATTGGGTTTTCGTGAGGATATTGCCAAGCTGCCACATACGAATAGTTTTCATCATCACGCAATGCTTCGCCATTGATTTCATATTCTTCTCTGAAGTGTCCACCACACGATTCATTTCTGTCAAGGGCATCAATAATCATGAGTTCGCCAAGTTCTAAAAAGTCAGCGATACGAAGAGCTTTTTCAAGTTCTGCATTGAGTTGGTTTTCTGTTCCTACTACTTTTACATCATTCCAAAACTCTTCACGTAGTTTTTGAACTTCTGTACGAGCTAGTTTCAAACCATCTGCATTTCTTGACATTCCACAATAATCCCACATGATGCGACCTAGTTTTTTATGGATTTCGTCAGGTGTTTGCTTTCCATTAATGCTCATTACCTTTTTGATTCTTGCTTCTACTTCTTGTTTTGCTTGTGCAAATGCTTCGTGCGAAGTATCTTCAATTTGGTAAGGTTGAGTAGCTAAGAAATCTCCAACTGTATAAGGTGCAACAAAATATCCATCTGCCAAACCTTGCATCAATGCACTTGCTCCCAAACGGTTTGCACCATGATCAGAGAAATTGGCTTCTCCAAGAGCATACAATCCATCAATGTTTGTCATGAGGTTGTAATCTACCCAAAGGCCACCCATTGTATAGTGAGGAGCTGGATAAATTCTCATTGGCATTTTATATGGGTCTTCGTTTGTGATTTGCTTGTACATATCAAACAAATTACCATATTTATCCTCTACATATTTCTGTCCATTTCTCTTGATAGCATCTGCAAAATCAAGATAAACAGCTTTTCCTGTTGATCCCACTCCCAAACCTTCATCACAAACATATTTTGCATTTCTTGAAGCCACATCACGAGGGACAAGATTTCCAAAAGTTGGATATTTTTCTTCTAAGTAATAGAAACGGTCTTTTTCTGCAATTTCACTTGGTTTTTTCTTTTTGTCTTCTGGATTGCGAGGCACCCATACACGTCCGTCATTACGAAGCGATTCCGACATCAAAGTTAGTTTTGACTGGTGGTCTCCCGAAATTGGAATACAAGTTGGGTGAATTTGAGTATAACAAGGATTTGCAAAGTAAGCCCCTTTTTTGTGCGCTCTCCAAGCTGCTGTTGCATTACACGCCATTGCATTTGTAGAAAGGAAAAATACGTTTGAATAACCACCCGTACAAAGCAATACTGCATGTCCTGCGTGTGATTCTATTTCTCCAGTTACCAAATTACGAGTAATAATTCCTCTTGCTTTTCCATCAATTTTGACGATGTCAAGCATTTCTGTACGAGTGTGCATTTCTACTTTTCCTGTCGCTACTTGACGACTAAGAGCAGAATAAGCACCCAAAAGAAGTTGCTGACCTGTTTGTCCTTTTGCATAAAAAGTACGTGAAACCAAAGCTCCACCAAAAGAACGATTATCTAACATTCCACCATATTCACGAGCAAAAGGAACACCTTGAGCTACACATTGGTCGATAATATTTACACTTACTTGTGCCAAACGGTGTACATTGCCTTCTCTTGAGCGATAATCGCCACCTTTTACAGTATCATAAAACAAACGATAAACACTATCGCCGTCATTTTGATAATTTTTGGCTGCATTGATTCCTCCTTGTGCTGCAATAGAGTGTGCTCTTCTTGGACTGTCATGGAATGTAAATGCTTTTACATTGTAACCAAGCTCTGCCAAAGAAGCTGCTGCTGCTGCACCTGCAAGACCTGTTCCGACAACGATAATTGTATATTTACGTTTGTTGGCTGGATTTACGAGACGAATATTAAATTTATGTTTGTCCCATTTTTCGCCGATTGAGCCTTCAGGGATTTTTGAATTTAGTTCTGACATAATTATTTTGTTTGTATTTTATGAGCAATACATTTTCTGTTTTGAGTTGATTTCAAATAGAATTGAAACTTTTGAAATAACCTTTAACTTCACGATACTGAATAATTTGTTTGTTCAAAAGGTTTTGATTCTAACCTTAATTTAGAATTTTTCTAAGTAAAAAACTAATTCAGTATCGTTGGTGAGTACAACGGCAAAATAAAATTATTCTGCTGTACTAACTTTAACATCTTCCCATTTTGTATCAACTTTTAAGTCTGACCAATTGGTTACTTTCCATTCTACACCTGCTTCTTCAGATATACGTTTTACTTTTTCTGTTGCTTCTTCAATGCTATTCGAAACTCCAAATTGAGCCAACATAGCTAAAGGCATAGTAGAAAATCCTACGATAAAAAGAATTGCTAGAGCTTTACTTGCAGCAGAAATAAGGGGTGTATATTTCTTGTGATTAAGACCAAGTGTTTGGAAACCACTTTGGAAACCGTGCCATAAGTGAAAACCTACTGCTAACATACTTATAAGGTACAAAGCTGCAAACCACCATACTGATAAAGTAGTACCAACAAGTGCATATAAGTTTTTGTAAGCTATTCCATCTATTTCCATCACAGGAAGATTTCCTCCAAAATGGTATCTAGCCCAAAACTGATACATGTGCATGATGATAAAAAACAATAAAATTGAGCCTAAAATCCCCATATTACGAGAAGCCCAAGACTTTTCTGCACTTCCAGCAATAGCATATCCTGTCGGACGAGCCTTTTTGTTTCGTGAAGTAAGAAAAAGTGCCACTAAAGCGTGAAGTGCAATAGAGCCATAAAGCAAATA
>PFKD01000071.1 GCA_002784125.1 Flexibacter sp. CG_4_10_14_3_um_filter_32_15 | reverse complement strand
GTTTTACATAATTACGTTCCATAATTAAATTAATTGTGTAACGCTATGTTAGGATGGGACAGATAACCAAATAAAAAAACAGTCAATTATATAATTTGACTCTTTTTTTTGAGTAAAATTTCGTAAAACAATGATTAATATGTAATTTTCGGAACTATCCATAATAATTAGTTAATACCCCCAATTATCTTTATTTCATTTGAATATCTATTGTTCACATATTTTCTTTTAAATAAATATTTTTTTATTATTTATTTAAAAGTATATAGTATTTATATCTAAATGCAAACATCAACTACTAGCAACATCAGCACTACATTATCTCATCAAACAGAATCTGACACTACTTTTCATTATAGTTCTGATTTTTTGGAATGGCTAAGAACAGAAGAAATTAGTTTGGCTCTTTCTACTTATCAAACCAATAAACTTTTTTTGATAGGAAGAGATACAACCAAACACCTTTTTGTTTCAGAACGTTCTTTTGAGAGAGCTATGGGTTTGCATGTAGAATCTGAGAACTCATTTTATTTGAGTACTCGTTTTTTGCTGTGGCGTTTTGAAAATGCCCTCGCAGCAGGTCAAATTCATAAAGAAGCTGATAAGGTATATATTCCTCGCCAAGCATTCAATACAGGAGATTTGAATGTTCATGATGTTTCTGTTGATAAAAATGGTGAAATTGTTTTTGTAAATACTCGCTATAATTGTATTGCTAAGATAAGCGAAAAATACAATTTCAAACCTCTTTGGATGCCTCCTTTTATTACAAAAATGGTGTCAGAAGACCGTTGTCATCTCAATGGAATGGCTATGCGTGATGGCAAACCTCGTTATGTAACTATGGTTTCTCAAACTGATAGATTAGATGCTTGGAGAGAATTCAGGCATAATGGAGGAATAGTAATGGATATGGAAACAAGTGAAGTTTTGGCAGAAGGACTTTCTATGCCTCACTCGCCTCGTTATTATCAAGATAAATTATGGGTTTTGAATGCAGGTAAAGGAGAGTTTGGATATATAGATTCAGAAACAAATACATTCAAAGCTATTGCACAACTTGACGGTTTCTTACGTGGTTTGGCATTTCATCAAAACTATGCTATTATAGGGCTTTCAAAGCCTCGTCACGAACGTACTTTTACAGGTCTTCCTTTAGAGAATATTTTAAATGAAAGACAAGCAGAACCAAAATGTGGAATTTGGATAGTTGATATTAATACAGGAGAAGTAGTTCATAGTTTAGAGTCAGAAGGAGAAATAGTAGAACTTTACGATATACAAGTTTTGCCAAATACAAAACGTCCTTTTACAATAGATTTAAAAACAGATGATATTACTCGTTTTATTGCTATTGAAGGCGATGATGATACAGTAGATTTTAAGGCTTTGGCTTCTTTGGACGAAGACAAAAACAAATTTACTTCGCCTTATTCAAGGGAAGAGAAAAAAGAAAACCCTTCTTATAAGAATCAAAGACTAGAAAACTCAACTTCAAATCATATTGACCCTAATTTATCAGCGACTTCTAAGAAGGCTATTAAGTATCAAGTAGCTGCTAATATGACTGCTGGGCAGCTTATTCAACAGTTTAATAACTATACTTTTCCTCGTTTAGACCAACTAGCCAAAGCCAGAAGAATAAATGAGCCTTTGATGCTTGTGGTTGCTCGTAATCATCAGCAATATATAGGAGCTATAATTATTGAAGCAAAGACAAATGGAACAGCCAGCATTATTAGTTGGTATGTATTGCCTCCTTATAGGGGGTTAGGGGTTGGGAAAAACCTACTCTTGCACGCAGAAAAAATACTCAAAAAAAGTAACTTTCAGAGTGTAAATCTTAATTTTCGTTCTGATTGGGCTAACTATGATGCTACCAAACATCTCTTGAGTTACTTTAAGTGGGAAAATCCTATTACAAAAGTATATATATGCAAGGCTTCCCATGAAACCATATTAAATGCACCTTGGCTCAATATGGCAAAAGTTCCTAAAGGAATGAAAATATTTTTATGGAAAGATTTGACCCCCCAAGAAGAGAATGAAATCCTAGAAAAAAAACGTTCTCAAAATTGGTTTGGAGATAACGTTACGCCTTTTCAAAATGACGAGGTAAAAGACCTGACAACAAGTGTAGGTTTTAGGTACAATGGGCAGGTTGCTGGTTGGATGATTACGCATCGTACTAAGCCAGATACAGTAGAATTTACTGCTGCTTTTGTAGACCCAGAATTACAAAGACAGGGTTATTTCCTTCCCATATTAGCCGAAGCTATAAAATATTCTGTAAATGGAGGTGCAAAATATGGTATTTGGCAAATGGAAGCTAATAATAGTTCGATACATCAATTTGTAGAAAAATTCTTAAAACCTTACCTTATTACATTTACAGAACTTAAATTTTCTTTTAAAATTTTACAATAAACTGTCTTATATCATTTTGTTTTGTCAAAACTACGTGTCTAATTAAAAAAATTTATATATTTGCCTTAATTTACAACAGTTCTAATCACTTTAACCCTAATTATAATTATTATGAAACGAATCATTCTGATTTGCTCATTTTTCTTGTTGAGTAGTGCGACAGTCTTTGCTCAAGCACCAGAAGAAAAAGCAAGTTTCCTTACCAATCAAATGAATACTCTTCTTACTCTTGATGCACAACAAATAGAGAAAATAGAAAGAATCAATTTTCGCAGATTTGCAATAGAAGAAGCCGTAAAAGAAAAACTTATAAATACGTCTCGTTATCAAGAAGGAGTAGCTACCAACTTTGAAGGCGAAAAAATGCAGCTATTTTTAGCTACTATTAATGAGCGTCGTGATAATGCAGAAACTCGTTATGATAATGGCATGAAAACTATCATGACTACTTCTCAATATCAAATTTATCTTCAAAACAAATCTACTCTTTTACAATCCGTAATTCAAGAGTTTGGTGAATAAAATAGCTATTTACAATTAAGTTAAATAGACTATCAACTTTTGTTTTAGTAAGAAACCTTATTTTTTCTATTATATGAAATCTCAAAAAAAATATACTCCTAAAAAAGCAATTTCTTTATCTAGTTATTGCTCAGAATACGTACAAAAATTTAATACCAAAGCACTACAAAATAGTTGGAAACGTAAAGCTGCTTTTGCTGCTGCAACGGCGACTGTTGCTACTGGTATGTGGTTGGGTGCTTCTACTCAATCTTATGCACAGATTCCTTGTGCGCCTGAATTTTCACCAGTAGAACCCATCGCAATTCCTACTGTAAGACAGGATTTGGCAGACCAATACTACTATTCAAAACCTACTTTTGTTGATATAGACAATGATGGAGATTTTGATTTATTTGTTGGTGAATCTGGCGCAAAAGGAGCAACCAACATGGTTTTTTACAGAAATACAGGAACAAATGCAAATCCAGTTTATGCTGCAGCTGCCAATAATCCTTTTAATATAAATGTTTCTGCTTTTGCTTATGTTGCGCCTACCTTTGTGGATATAGATGGCGACGGCGACCAAGACATGTTCATTGGTACAGATGCTGATGACATTCGTTTTTACCGTAATACAGGTACAGCTACTGCTCCTAACTTTGCAGGAACACCTACCCCCAACCCTTTTGGAATGAATACTCCAACAGGTAGTTCTCACACTATAGATTTTGCTGATATAAATGGTGATGGCGCTCAAGACATGATACTTGGTAATAATACAGGTAGTACTTTACTTTACCTTAATACAGGTACAGCTACTGCTCCTATTTTTGGTGCTTTTACTACCAACGCCTTTGGTTTAACAGATATCGGTAGTTTCTCTACACCTCGCTTTGTTGATTTAGACGGTGATGGCGATTTGGATGCTATGATTGGTGAGCTAACAGGTGATTTTAACTACTTCAAGAATACAGGTACACGCACAGTTCCTGCTTTTGCCCCTGTTTCAGTAAATGATTTCGACATACTGCCTGTTAGTGATTTTGGATATGGTGAATCTGCTCCTGCTTTTGCAGATATAGACAATGACGGCGACCAAGATATGTTTTCTGGAGTAGATAAGAAGCAATTAACAAATGCGCCATTAATTTCTTATAAAAATGTAGGTACTAGTACTCAAGCAGACTTTTTTGAAGTACCTTACAACCTACCATTAGTCAATTCATATGCAGCACCTGCATTTGCAGATATAGATGGTGATGGTGATTTAGATGTATTTGTTGGAAATGGAGATGGTGATGTTACTTATGCAGAAAATATTGCAGGTGCAGGTAATACTCCTGATTATGCTACTGGCAGCCTTTTAGTTTCTCTACCTGCTGGAATAGAAGCAAACCCAACTCTTACAGACTTAGATGGTGATGGTGATATAGATATGCTAGTAGGCTCTAGTACTGGGAATTACTTCTATTACAGAAATGATGGTAGTGCTACTGCTCCGAACTTTGTACTTCAAGGGCAAAATCCTTTTGGTTTGATAGATGCAGGTACTTTTGCTGCACCACAATTTGTAGATTTTGACAATGATGGAGATATGGATATTTTCTCTGGTCGTGGAGGCACAGAGGTTTGGTACTTCGAAAATACAGGTACAGCTCAAGCGCCTGCTTTTGCTACTCCAGTAGCAAATGGATTTGGAATTACAGCTGTTCCTACTTTCAATAAAGTTACTTTAGGAGATGTAGATGGTGATGGAGATTTGGATATGTTTGTAGGTGGACAAGCAAATGTACTTTTCTATCAAAATACAGGTAGTATAACAGCTCCTAACTTTGCAGATCCTCTTACAAATCCATTTGGTATTCAAGATTTGAATGCTTGGTACAACCCAGAGCTTGTAGATGTAGATGGCGATGGTTATCTTGAATTATTTGTAGGTGAAAATGGGTTTGGACTTACTCGTCCTTACAAAAACCTTACTCTTATTCCTACAATTTCTATCACAGCAACAGGAAACTTTAGTGATTGTGGTACTGAATTAGTAGAAGCTGTAGTAGGAAATTACCCAGCTGATCAAGTTACGGTAAAATGGTACAATGCTCTCACTAATTTAGAAGTTGCATCTGGGTTAGAGTTAAATCCTGAAGCATTAGGAGTCAGAGGAACTTATTATGCAGTAGTTACTTCTCCAAATGGTTGTAGAGTAACTTCTTCTGTTGAAAGTTATGAGCCTGTTGTTCCACCATCTACTTTTACTTTGAGTGGACAAGCTGGTTATAACTCAGCTACATTAAGTTGGTCAAGAAATGGAGAATGTAATGCTACCGTTCGTGAATACGAAGTATATGCCGATCCAGGTGGGTTTGGTTCTTATTTTCTTTTAGGATATAGCCCAACAGCTTCTTATGAAGCAGTAGGTCTTGTGAATGGAGAAAATGTAACGTTCAAAATCCGTCCTATCTATACAAATGGAACGTATGGTCTTTATTCTAATACAATAACCTTAAAACCTTCTATCATTTTAGGAGAAGAGGATAATGAGAAAGCAGGTTTTGCATTCTTCCCTAACCCAAATAACGGAGAATTCAATCTTAGATTACAAGACGGTTCTGCTACTGCAACTGTAAGTGTAACAAATCTTTCTGGACAACGAATTTATACAACTACTTTGAATGCTACTCAAACTTCTATTAATTTAGGAAATATAGCTTCTGGCATGTATATCGTTCGTGTAGAAACGGCTCAAGGTACATATCAACAAAAAGTAAGCGTTGTACGCTAATTAATTCAAAGGTAGAGTTACTTCTAAATTAGTAGCAAGTAACTCTATTTTAATAAACCTTCTATTATTGTTAATACAATCTTTTTAATTGTATTGCTTATCTTAAAATTTAAAATACGAATTTATATGAAATTTAATTATATGCGTGTAGCGATGTTCTTCGTTTTGTTGCTTAGTGTTGCAACATTTACAACTTCTTGCTCTAGCTTTGGTGGTGGAGGTGATACTCCTACAGATGCTGCTTATGTAGGAGACTGGAAACTTGTAAAAGCTACTTTTACAGGTGAAGTAGCAGAACCTGCTGACTTTGCAGGTTTTTCTATTGCCCTAAATTCAGCAGGAACTTATGTACTAACAAACCCTACAACTTTTCCTAGTCCTACAGGAGTAGCAGGTACATATCAATCTGATAACTCATTCATAATCTTTGATACAAACGTATCTGTAAATTTAGTATCTCTTAGTGGTAATACAATGGTTTGGGAGTGGCAAGTATCTCAACCAGGTAAAATAACAGCTACATATCGCTATACATTTGAAAGAATGTAATAATTTATTAATCTGTTTTTCAAAAAAACCTTTTTGTTATAATAACAAAAAGGTTTTTTTATATGTGCCTTGTTTTTTGGGGGGGCATCTCAAATTGTCGTTTTTTGTAGGGAAAAGGCAAGCCTTTTCCTAAACTAGCTGTTGGTATCAAAAAAATACCTGTGTGGAAGGAAAAGACAAGGCTTTTCCCTACGTAATACAAATTGACTAAGCGACACCCGAAGAGCAGCGTAGCTAATTTGTTATGCCCCCCTTTTTTTAGGGTAAACGCACGAAAAAAAAATTGTACTCGTTTAAAGCAAATCAAGCTAGTTTTTAACTTTGTAAATTGAATTTACTCTGATAATTAAAGTC